>NZ_JBSHDU010000048.1:17850-68852 GCF_053616475.1 Streptomyces sp. NPDC055815
GGCCCGCCGACCCGGCGCCCGCCCCCACGACCCCGCGCCCCGGCTGCCGCCCCCCGCCCGTCAGGCCGGGGGCCCCCCCGGGGGGGGGGGGGGGGGGGCGGGGGCCCCCCCCCCCCCGCGCCCCGTAGCGGGCTCCGGTCAGCTCGGTGGCGGAGTCCACGATGTGCTGGAGGGTGGTGCGGAGTTCGAGGTCCGTGCCGACGCTGAGGACCGCTTCGAGCAGCATGGGCAGGCGGGGAGCGTCCGTGCCGTCGTCGGCGTCGGCGTCCTCGTCCATGATCGTCATGGTCTCATTGTCGTACGAATCGCTCGAATCATCAGGTTTCGGCCACTCAGTCCTCGTCGGCCAGCGGGTCGCGCTCCGCCAGCGGGTCGAGGACCATCGGCTGGACCTTGCCCTCCAGCATCGCGCCCAGACCCAGGACCGCGCAGACGTCCGGCCGTTCGGCGATGTGCACCGGCATCCCGGTCGCCTCGCGCAGCATCTGGTCGAGCCCCGGCAGCAGGGCGCTGCCGCCGACCATCATGATCCCGCGGTCCGCGAGGTCGGCCACCAGGTCCGGCGGGCAGTCCCGCAGCACCTTCCCGATGCCGTCGAGGACCGCCGTCAGCGGGGTGTGGATCGCGTCCCGTACGGCGGCGGTGTCGACGGTCACCGAACGGGCCAGGCCCGTGGCGACGTCCCGCCCGTGGATCTCCGTCCAGGCGGGCCCCTGCGTGGTCAGCCCGTTGCCGCTGAGGGCGAGTTGCAGCGGGCGCACCGACTGGCTCGGCAGCATCAGCTCGTGGTGGTGGCGCAGGTGCTGGATGACGGCGTGGTCGATGGCGTCGCCGCCGACCGGCATCCGCTCCGCCGTCACGATCGCGCCGAGCGACAGCACCGCGACCTGCGTGGTCGCCGCCCCGCACACCAGGATCATGGTCGCGGTCGGCTGCTCGACGGGAAGCCCGCAGCCCACGGCCGCCGCGATCAGCGTGTCGACCAGCTCGACCCGGCGCGCCCCGAGACCGACGAGGGTCTCCACGGCGGCGCGCTGCGCCAGCGGATCGCTGTCGTGCGGGGTGCAGGCCGCCGCGCGCAGTCTGGGCTTGCGGCGCAGCTGCCGGCGCAGCTTCTCGCCGAGGAGGTGACGGAGCATCCGCTGCGCCATCTCGATGTCGACGACCGTGCCGCCCGAGACCGGGCGCACGACCCGGATGTAGTCGGGGGTGCGGCCGGTCATCTTCTCGGCGAGGGCGCCGACGGCGATCAGAGCTCCGGTACGGGTGTTGACGGCGGCGACGCTCGGCTCGTCGACGACGAGTCCGGCGCCCTTGACGAAGACCCGGGTGCGCGCGGCACCCAGGTCGACGGCGACATGGCAACGACGCAGCTGCTCAAGGCTGACGGTCACGGCGGATCCTCCGGAGTGCGGTGCTGGCACGGGCGAGGCGGGTCGCGATTCGCGGTCCTGTTCGCATCGTCCGGCCGTCCGCGGCGCGGCGCGCGCTGGGCTGCGCCGCCCGGGGCTCCGGTGCGGGCCGTGTCGGCGGCCTGACTCCGGGTGAGGAGAGTGCCGGAAGCCCATCCCTCGCGAAGCGGGAGAATCACGGCGCACCGCCGCCGACCTGCGGTTTCCACACAGGATCCTCACTTCTGTGCCTACCTGACGTCGCACCGGGCGACATAGCCTGCGGGCCCCATGGACTACTGCCACGCGTGCCGGCGGCATCTCAACGGGGCCCTCGCCTGTGCCGGGTGCGGGACTCCCGTCGAGGAACTGCGGTACGAGACCCCCCACATACCGGTCCACACCCCGGACCACAGCTACGGCGGGCCGACCAGGCCCGCGGTCTACGAGACGCCGAACCAGCCCGCGACGTACGGCGGGCAGGGCCAGTCCGCGATGTACGGCGGGCAGGGCCAGTCCGCGATGTACGGCGGGCAGAACCAGGCCACGATGTACGGCGGGCCGCCCGCGCCCGCGGCCTACGGTGCGCCGAACGGGCAAGCGGCTTACGGCGAGCCGCCCCGGCCCGGGGTCTACGGCGAGCCGATGCGCCCCGCGATCTACGAGTCGCCCGCGACTCCGGACGCCTCCGCGGCCTACGAGTCCCCGGAGGCCTACGAGTCCCCGGAGGTCTCCGAGGGCTCCGACGGCCACGACGACCCCGACCGCCCCGCGCCCGAGCACGTCTACGAGCTGGACGTCCTCGAACCGCCGCGCCCCGCCCCCGGCGGCCGTCGCGCCGCGGCGCGGGGCCGCTCCGCCCCGCGGCGGGGGAGGGGCGGGCGCTCGCGCCGGGGCCGTACGGTCCTGGTGGGAACGGTGGGACTGGTTCTCGCGGCGGGGACGCTGACCCTGGCGAAGCTCGCCCTCGAAGAACCGCCGCAGGACGGCGCCGCCACGGCCGTGGAGGAGCTGGAGGTCACCGAGACCCCGATGCCTCCCACCTCCGCGGAGCCCTCCGAGACGACGGAGGGGACGAGCCCGGCCCCGGCGACGGACGCACCGAGCTCCGTCTCGGCACGCCCCCGCCAGGTGAGCAGCGGCTCGGGATCCGGCTCGGGTACGGGCACGGGCACGGGCTCCGGTACGGGCTCGGGTACGGGTACGGGGACCGGCGGCGCCCCCGCCCCCGCGCCGACGACCACCGGCCCGGCCTCCCCGTCCGCTCCGCCCAGCGCGAGCTCGTCCGCGACGCCGAGCGGCCCGACGCCGACCGGCTCGGGCACGCCCGGCACGGCCGCGCCCGCGACCACCGGCCCCGCGCCGAGCCAGAGCCCGACGCCCAGCCCGGAGCCGACCTGCACCCGCTTCCTCTGGTGGTGCGTCTAGAGCGGCGCCGCGTCCTCGCCCAGCATCCGCTTCAGCAGGTCCCGCAGCAGGGTCCGCTCGGCCTCGGTCAGCTCGCCGAGCGGCTCGCGCGCGAAGTCGAGGGACTCGCGGAGGCGGCGGGCGGTGTCCCGGCCCTCCTCCGTGGGGACGGCCAGCTTGACCCGCCGGTCGTCCGGGTCGGGCTTGCGCTCGACCAGGCCGCGGGCCTCCAGGCGGTCGACGATCCCGGTGATGTTGGAGGGCTCGCACTTCAGCTTCTGCGCGATGCGGCGCATCGGCAGCGGGTCGAGCGAGAGCAGGCCGAGGACGCGGGCCTGGGCGCCGGTCAGCGCGTGCTGTGCGGCCGCCTGCTCGTACTCCTCGTAGTAGCGCGCGACGACCGTGCCGATCAGCTCGACGACTTCGAGGGTCAGGGGGTCCGTGCGTGAGGTGGCCATGGGGCTCAGTCTACCCAGATACTTGACAACATGAAATATCCAGGCGCATGGTTGTTTCAGTCAGTGAACCTTTTGTGATGTCAAGCTTTGCCTGGAGGCCGTGCTCATGTCCGTTCTTCCCGCGTCCAGCCGTGAGTGGCACCTCGTCGCCCGTCCGCACGGCTGGCCCGTGCCGGCGGACTTCGCCCTGCGCGAGACCCCGGTCGCCGAGCCGGCCGAGGGCCGCATCCTCGTGCGCAACCTGCACTTCTCCGTCGACCCGTACATGCGCGGACGCATGAACGACGTGAAGTCGTACATCCCGCCCTTCCAGCTCGACCACCCCATGGACGGCGGCGCGGTCGGCGAGGTCGTCGCCTCCAACGCCGAGGGCTTCGCCGTCGGCGACCACGTCCTGCACGGCCTCGGCTGGCGCGAGTACGCCGACGTCCCGGCCAAGGGCGCCACCAAGGTCGACCCGAAGCTCGCGCCCCTCTCCGCCTACCTCGGCGTGCTCGGCATGACCGGCCTCACGGCCTACGCCGGCCTCTTCGAGGTCGCCTCCTTCAAGGAGGGCGACGCCGTCTTCGTCTCCGGCGCGGCCGGCGCCGTCGGCAGCCAGGTCGGCCAGATGGCGAAGCTCAAGGGCGCCTCCCGGGTCATCGGCTCCGCCGGCTCCGACGAGAAGGTCAAGTGGCTCGTCGAGGAGCTCGGCTTCGACGCCGCCTTCAACTACAAGAACGGCCCGGTCAAGGACCAGCTCCGCGAGGCCGCCCCGGACGGCATCGACGTCTACTTCGACAACGTCGGCGGGGACCACCTGGAAGCCGCGATCTCCTCGCTCAACGTGCACGGCCGCGCCACCATCTGCGGCATGATCGCCCAGTACAACGACACCGAGCCGGTCCCCGGCCCGCGCAACATGGCGATGATCATCGGCAAGCGGCTGCGGCTCCAGGGCGTCCTCGTCGGCGACCACTACGGCCTGCAGAACCAGTTCGTCCAGGAGGTCGGCGGCTGGCTCGCCTCGGGCGAGCTGAAGCACCGCGAGACCTTCGTCGAGGGCATCGAGAACGGCGTGGACGCCTTCCTCGGCCTGCTGCGCGGCGACAACACCGGAAAGATGATCGTTTCGGCGACCCGCTAGTCTTCCCTCAGCCGCCGCGATCGTGGGCGCGAGTCGCGGCGAACCGAAGAAGGAAGACAACAGCATGTCGATCCAGCAGTCCGACGTCCTGTACACGGCCATCGCCACCGCCGAGAACGGCCGTGACGGCCGTGTCGCCACCGACGACGGTCAGCTCGACGTCGTCGTGAACCCGCCCAAGGCCATGGGCGGCTCCGGCGCGGGCACCAACCCCGAGCAGCTCTTCGCGGCCGGCTACAGCGCCTGCTTCCAGGGCGCCCTCGGCGTCGTCGCCCGCAACGAGAACGCCGACGTGTCCGGCTCGACGGTCACCGCCGAGGTCGGCATCGGCAAGAACGACGAGGGCTTCGGCATCATCGTCAAGATCTCGGCGACCATCCCGAACGTGGACGCCGAGACCGCCAAGAGCCTGATCGAGAAGGCCCACCAGGTCTGCCCGTACTCCAAGGCGACCCGCGGCAACATCACGGTCGAGCTCGCCGTCTGACCCGGCGCGCGACGAGCGAGGGCCGCACCCCGACCGACCGGGGTGCGGCCCTCGCCGTGTCCGGACGCGCTGCGGCATCATGTCCGTGTCCTGCGGACAAGGGGAGCGAGTGGTGGCGTACGACGGGCCGGAACAGGCCGATCACGAGCTGATCGGCGGGCGCTACCGCCTCGGCGAGCGGCTCGGCCAGGGCGGCATGGGCGTCGTCCGGCGGGCCACCGACGAGCTGCTCGGCCGCCAGGTCGCCGTCAAGACGCTCGCGCTCGACTCCGGCGCCGACCCGGCGGGCGCCCTGCGGGAGGCCCGGGTCGTCGCCCAGGTCCGCCACCCGCACGTGATCGTCGTCCACGACGTCGTCGAGCACCGGGGGCAGCCCGCCCTGGTGATGGAGCTCGTCGACGGCGGCTCGCTCGCCGACCGTCTCGCCGCCGGCGAGGTCCTGTCCCCGCGCGAGACCGCGCGGCTCGGGCTCGACCTGCTCGACGCGCTGTCCGCCGCCCACGCCCGCGACGTCCTGCACCGGGACGTGAAACCCGCCAACGTCCTCCTGGAGAAGGGCACCGGCCGGGCGGTGCTCACCGACTTCGGCATCGCGAGCCTCCCCGGCGCGACGACGCTCAGCCGCACCGGCGTCTTCATCGGCACCCCGGAGTACACGGCACCGGAGCGGATGCGCGGCGACGACGCGGGACCCGCCTCCGACCTGTGGTCGCTCGGCGCGCTGCTCTGCGCGGCGGCGACGGGCACGTCGCCGTTCCGCCGGGACTCGATCGGTGCCGTCCTGCACGCGATCGTGTACGAGGAGATCCGGCCGTCCGCACGGATGGGACCGCTCGTCCCCGTCGTCCAGGGCCTCCTCGAACGCGACCCGGCCCGCCGCCTGGGCGCCGCCGAGGCCCGCCGGCTCCTCGCCGCCTGCGCGGCCGAACCCCGGCCGGCGCCGGACCCCCACCTGGCGACCGCGCGGGACACCGCCCCGGAGCCACGACACCAGGCCGACGCCCCCGCCGGCCCCTCCCGCCGGGGCGCGCTCGCGTTGCCGTTCGTCGTCGCTGCCGTCGCCGCCTCCGCCGCGGCCGTGACGGTGGCCGTGCTGCTCGCCGGCCGCGACCAGCCGCCCGCGGGGGCGGAGCCCTCCGCGACCGCCTCAGGGAGCTCGGCCACGACACCCGCGCCCGCGCCCGTACCCGCCGGATACACGGCCGTGCGGGACGAGCGCGGCTTCACCCTCGCCGTGCCCGCCGGTGCGGACCGCTCGACCGACGGCGAGCGGGTCTTCTACACGACGGGGGACGGGGCCGTCTGGGTCGGGATCAGGATCCGGGCGATCCCGCCCGGCGGGGCGATCGGGGCGATGCGTACCGCCGACGCGGCCGGCCCGAAGACCAACAAGGGCTACCGCGACGCCACGGTCGAGGAGACGCGGCACAAGGGACTGCCCGCCGCCCGCTGGGAGTTCACCTGGGACGGCTTCACCGGCGCCGAGGGCCCCCGGCACACCGTCGACGTCTGCTGGGAGCAGGCCGGGACCCTGTACGACCTGTGGGCCTCGGCCCCGGTGGGCCGCGCCGACGAGGCCCGCCGTCACTTCGACACGGCCCTGGAATCCTTCCGTACGACCGGCGGTTAGGGTTTCCCCCATGCGTGATCTCGGGGTGGGTTTCAAGTACTTGCTGCAGGGCCAGAAGTGGGTCGGCCGGCACGGGCGGTGGTTCGGCTTCGGGCTGCTGCCCGGGCTCGTGACGCTCGTCCTCTACGCGGGGGCGCTCGTCGGCCTCGGTTACGGCGCCGACGACCTGGCCGCGTGGGCGACGCCGTTCGCCGACGACTGGAGCTCGCCCTGGCTCGGCCTCCTCCGCGGCACCCTGACGGGGCTCGTCCTCGTCTTCGGGCTGTTCCTCGCGGTCATCACCTTCACCGCCGTCACCCTCCTCGTCGGCCAGCCCTTCTACGAGTCGCTGTCCGAGCAGGTCGACCGCAGCGAGGGCGGCGAGGTCCCCGAGTCGGGCCTGCCGCTCTGGCGCGAGCTGTGGATCTCGGCCCGCGACAGCCTGCGAGTCGTGCTGCGGGTGGCGCTCTACGGCGTGCTGCTCTTCGCCTGCGGGTTCATCCCCGTCGTCGGCCAGACCGTCGTCCCCGCCATCGGCTTCTGCGTCTCCGGCTTCTTCCTCACCGAGGAGCTGACGGCCGTGGCGCTCCAGCGCCGGGGCGTCGAGCTGAAGGAGCGGCTGCGGCTGCTCCGCGGGCGCCGGATGGCCGTCCTGGGCTTCGGCGTGCCGCTGACGCTCGCCTTCCTGGTGCCGTTCGTCGCCGTCTTCCTCATGCCGGGAGCGGTCGCCGGAGCGACCCTGATGGTCCGTGACCTGCGCGGCGAGACGTCCGGGGACGCGGACTCCGAGGACGAGGACAAGGACGAGCACCAGGACGCGCCCCACCTGGCTCGTTAGGACCCGTCAGACCTCGAGGACCGGGTGCAGTTCCGGCCGGGCGTCCCACCAGGCCCGGTGGAAGTCGTTGTTGTCGACGTTCGCGAGGTAGGCGCGGGCCGCCGCCCGGTACAGCAGCTCCGCCTGCGGGGCGGGGACCGCGGCCCGGTTCCAGGCGAGCCGGATCCGCCCGGTCACCGGGTCGCCCTCCAGGGGCCGCAGGACCGTGCCCTCCGCCGCCGGGGCCGTCGGCTGGCTCATCGAGATCGCCCGGCCCGCCGCGATCAGGTCGTAGTGCATCTTGCGGTCGGCGACCCGGTGCCGCAGCGAGGGCGTGAACCCGGCCTTCTCGCAGGCCGCGACCAGCGCCTCGGGGCCGCCGTCGTCGTCCTCCACCAGCGTCATCCAGGACTCGCCGGCGAGCTCGGCGAGCGCGATCCGGTCGCGTCCCGCCAGCGGGTGCGCCGCCGAGAGCCGCACGCAGAACGGCTCCTTGGGGACGAGCGTACGGGCCGACGTCCCCTCGGGCAGTGGCACCTCGTGGTCGTTGACCTCCCCGTACAGCACGGCGTCGTACCGTCCCGCGCCGAGCTGCCGGGTCAGCGTCGTCGCCGAGTGCTCCACGGTGACGGCGATCTCCTGCCCCGCCACGACCTCCTCCAGCTCCCCGAGGAGCCGGTCGACGAGGACGAGCAGGATGCAGCCGAGCCGCAGCGGGGTGTGCGGGGCGACGGCCCGCGCCCCGGCGGCGAGGGCGTCCATCTCGCCGAGCACCAGCCGCGCCTTGGAGAGCACGAACTCGCCCAGCGGGGTGGGTTCCACGCCGTGCCGGCCGCGCAGGAAGAGCTCCCCGCCGGCGACCCGCTCGATGCGGCGGAGCTGCGCGGAGAGGGCCGGCTGAGAGACCCCGAGCCGCCCTGCGGCCCGCCCCAGACTGCCCGCTTCGGCTATCCGGCAGACGGCTTCGAGATGCCTCAACTCCAGCTGCATTTCAGCAGCGTACGCAGCGGTGGCTGGTCTGCACCATAACCCGCGTCTTATGCCGCGTGAGATGTCCCGAACTCGCCATGTCCACGCCCATACTCGGCGCGACGATCCGTCTCCCCCACCCTTGAACGGAGCACGACGTTGCACCCGACCAGACTCACGGCGGCCGTGGCCGCCCTGGCGCTCTCGGCGAGCCTCGCGACCGCCCTCGTCGGACCGGCGACCGCGGCGACCCCGCAGGCGCAGCCCGTACCCCCGGGGCACGGTAAGGCGCTCGCCCTCGCCGCCGCCGACAAGGCCGCGAGCAGCGGTCTCGACGAGCTGCGGCACGGCGCCGACGAGGACCTCGTCCGGACGTCCGTCACCCCGTGGGCGAACGGCCTGTACTACGCCTCGTACGAGCGCACCTACCGCGGCCTGCCGGTCGTCGGCGGCGACGCGGTCGTCGTCTCCGACAGCTCCGGCAAGGTCCGCGAGGTCACCGGCGCCCCGGCCCCCGCGATCCGGCTCTCCACGAAGGCGACGGTGACCGCCGACGCGGCCCTCGCCACCGCCCGGAAGCAGCTGGCCACGGTCGAGAGCGCGAGCGCGCCCGAGCTGACCGTGCTGCTCAAGGGCGGCAAGGCCGTCCTGACCTGGCACACCCTGGTCATCGGCCGGACCGCGCAGGACGCGCCGAGCTCCCTGGATACCTTCGTCGACGCCCGCACGGGGTCCGTGGCCCGCGCCACCGACAAGATCCTGCACGCCGACGGCCGCGGCTACCACAACGGCAACGTCACCATCGACACCGCCGCCACCTCCATGACCGACACCAGCCGCGGCGGCTTCAAGTGCGGCGGCCAGAACGGCAGCGCCTACACGGGCTCCTCGCCGTGGGGCAACGGCACCGCGAACGACCTGGTGACCGCCTGCGTCGACATCATGTACGCGGCGCAGAAGGAACACTCCATGCTCAAGGAGTGGTTCGGCTACAACGGCCAGAACGGGCAGGGCGGCATGGTCCCGGCCCGCGCGGGACTCGGCGAGGTCAACGCGTACTACGACGGTACGAAGACCACGTACGGCCGCAACCAGACCGGCAGCATGCAGCTCACCGGCATCGACGTCGTGGCGCACGAGTACGGCCACGAGATCTTCGACCGGACGCCGGGCAGCTCGGGCTCGTCCAACGAGAACGGCGGCATGAACGAGTCGACGGGCGACATCTTCGGCGCGCTCACCGAGCACTACGCCAACAACCCGAACGACACCCCGGACTACACGGTCGGCGAGAAGCTGAACTTCCTCGGCGACAACAAGCCGATCCGCTACATGTACAACCCCTCGCTCGCCGACAACGCCCCCAACTGCTACCCGCAGCTGACCTCGGGCACCGAGGTGCACGCGGCGGCCGGCCCGCAGAACCACTGGTTCTACCTGCTCGCCGAGGGCTCCAACCCGGGCGGCGGAAAGCCCAGTAGCCCCATATGTTCCGGCGGTCCGTCCTCCGTGACCGGCATCGGCATCCAGAAGGCCGGCAAGATCTTCATGGGCGCCCTGCTCATGAAGACCTCCTCCTGGAACCACCCCGCGGCCCGCAGGGCGACCCTGAGCACCGCCAAGAACACCTACGGCAGCGCCGAGTGCAACGCCGTGAAGGCGGCCTGGAACGCGGTCGGCGTGCCGGCCCAGTCCGGTGAGACCGACTGCGGCGGCACCACCACCCCGGACTTCTCGCTCGCCCTGAACCCGTCCTCGGGCTCGGTGCAGCCGGGTGCCTCCGTCACCTCCACGGTGAACACCTCCACCACCGGCGGCAGCGCGCAGACCGTGCAGCTCTCCGCGAGCGGCGCCCCGAGCGGGGTCACCGTCTCCTTCAGCCCCTCCTCGGTGACCTCGGGCTCCTCGTCCACGATGACCGTCCAGGTCGCCGCGGGCACCGCCAACGGCACGTACCCGATCACCGTCACCGGTACGGGCTCCGCCACGCACACGGTCACCTACCAGCTGTCGGTCGGCACCACGACCCCGCCCACCGGCTGCGACAACACCGAGTACACGTACCAGGGTTCGCTGACCGACGGCGCGGCCGAGGCCCAGCCCGACGGTTCGTACTACTACTCGGCGACCTCCGGCACCCACGTGGGCTGCCTGCGCGGCCCGGCCGGCACCGACTTCGACCTGTACCTGCAGAAGTGGAACGGGTCGACCTGGGCGGACGTGGCCGTCGGCGGCACGGCGACCGCCGACGAGGACACCAGCTACTACGGCACGGCGGGCTACTACCGGTACGTGGTCCACGCGTACAGCGGTTCCGGCGCGTACACGCTGGGCCTGAGCGCCCCGTAAGGGGGGCGGGGTGACGCCGCGGGCCGGGGGTTCCGCGGCGGCCTCCCCGGAGGGCCGGACGGTCGTATGTCCCACGACCGTCCGGCCCCTTCCGTGCGCTCAGCCCACCTCGGCGAGCACGAACCCCGGCTCCTCGGAGCCCGCGTCCGCGATCCGCCCGCCGTCCGGCCCCCAGGCCCCGGCCAGGCCGCAGCCCACGCCGTCCTCGTTGGCCCCCAGGACGTTGCCGAGCACCACGTACAGACCGAAGTCCCTGGCCCGCACCGGGTACACCGTCTCGAAGGAGTCGTTGTCGGCGCCGAGCACCGAACTCGCCAGATACACGGCGCAGTCGTCGGCGGCGGCCCGCTCGGCGAGCTCGGGGAAACGGTTGTCGTAGCAGGTGGCCAGGGCGAAACGGACCCCGTCGAGGGTGAACCGCCCGTCGGTGGAGCCCGGCGCGAAGACCTCGGCCTCGACGCCGTACAGGTGCTGCTTGTCGTAGCGGGCGAGGAGCGAGCCGTCGGGGCCGATCACGAGCGTGGTGATCCCGGCGCCCGAACCGCCCGTCCGCACGGGCCCGTTGACCACGGCCGCCGCACCGGCGGCCCGGCACGCGTCCCGTACGGGGTCGAGTCGGGGATCGTCCTCGGCGAGGGCGAGGCCGGGCGTGTCCCGGATCAGGGACGGCTCGTACCCGGTGAGCGAGAGCTCGGAGAAGACCACGACCCGGGCCCCCGCCGCCCCGGCCGCCCGGACCAGACCGGCGATCGTGCGGACGTTGGCGTCGATGTCCCCGGCGACCGGGGCGAACTGGGTGGCTGCGACGATCATGACGGCCATCCTCTCCCGCCCATGTGTAAGGGTCAATATGGCGTGGAGTCTATTAGCTCACGGGCCGTCTCGCGCAGGACGGCGAGGAAGGCGGTCGCCGCGACCGTCGGGGCCGGCGGGGTGGCCGCGCAGATCCGGCGGTACGGGGCGTCCTCCGGGTGGATCGTGACGAGGGCGACGTCCGGACGGACCGAGGCCGCCGCGAGCGCCGGTACGAGGGTGACGCCCAGGCCCGCCGCGACCGCGCCGAGCTTGGCGATCCAGTCGTGGGCCAGCAGGCCGGTGCGCGGCCGGAACCCGGCCGCGACCGCCGGGCGGAACAGGGTGTCCTCCAGGCGCTCGTTGCCGACGATCCACTCCTCGTCCGCGAGCTCGGCGAGCCGCACCGCCCGCCGCCCCGCGCGCGCGTGCCCCCGCGCGAGCGCCACCAGCATCGGCTCGTCCAGGAGGTGGTGCAGCGTCACGCCCGGCGGCGGGGGGGTGCCCTCGGGCGGGCTGACCACCGCCAGGTCCTCCTCCCCGGCGGCCACCAGACGCAGATGCTTCACCGAGGGGCCCTCCACCCGGCTGACCGTCACCCCCGGGTGCCGCTCCCGGAACGCGGCCTGCGCCCGCGGCACCAGGGCCGCCGTGGCGCTGGAGAAGGAGCCGAGCCGGAGCAGTCCGCCGTCCAGGGAGCGCAGCGCCTCCAGCTCCGCCCGTGCGGTGGCCAGCCGGTCCCGGACCGCCTCCGCGTGCGGAACCAGCACCCGGCCCGCCTCGCTCAGCCGCACCCCGCGCGGCAGCCGCTCGAAGAGCTCCGCGCCGACCTCGTCCTCCAGCGACTGGATCTGCCGCGAGACCGCGGACTGGGTGTAGCCGAGGAGCTGGGCGGCGGCGGTGAAGGAGCCCGCGCGGGCGACGGCGAGGAACACCTCGTACAAGCCATGAGAACGGGGCATGGCATACATGCTAGACATTCGCTTGTCGCATGGGACGGCCGGTCATAGCGTCGACAGCATGGACAACACCCCGCAGCAGAGCCGGCAGAAGATCGCCTTCCTCGGCCTCGGATCCATGGGCCTGCCCATGGCCCGCCGCCTCCTCGACGCCGGACACCCCCTCACCGTCTGGAACCGCACGGCCGCCAAGGCCGACGCCCTCGTCGCCGACGGCGCCGTCCGCGCCGCGAGCCCCGCCGAGGCCGTCCGCGACGCCGACGTCGTCGTCACGATGCTCGCCGACCCGGCCGCCGCCCTCGCCGTCGCCGGCGAACTGCTCCCCGCGCTGCGCCCCGGCACCCACTGGATCGACACCTCGACGGTCGGCCCCGACACCGTCGCCGCCCTCGCCGCCCGGCTCCCCGCCGGGGTCACCCTGATCGACGCGCCCGTCATGGGCAGTGTCGACCGGGCCGCCACCGGTGAACTGCTCATCCTCGCGGGCGGCGACACCGCGCCCGTCGCCGCCGTCCTCGACCGGCTCGGGACGGTCACGCCCTGCGGCGGCCCCGGCACCGGCGCCGCCCTCAAGCTGGTCCTCATCAACGCCGCCATCGGCGGGGTCGCCCTCGTCGCCGAGGCCCTCGCCCTCGCCGGCTCCCTCGGCCTGCCCCGCGAGCTCGCCCTGCGCACCCTCGGCGCGGGCCCCCTCTCCGGCGCCGTCGCCCGGGCCACCGCCACCGGCTCGTACTTCCCGGTCGCCCTCGCCGCGAAGGACGTCGCCCTGGCCACGTCGGCGGCGAAGCTCCCCGTCCTGGAGGCCGTCCACGCCCTCCTGACGGCAGACCCGGCCCTCCTCGGCGAGGACCTGGCGGCCATAACGCGCTGGAGGTCCGCCGAGGCGCGCTCCTAGAATCCGGCGCAGCGGTACCGCGCGCGGTACCGCAGGGTGCGGGGCCGTGGCAGAGCGGTCCATCGCGGATCCGGGCGGAGGAGGTCCCCGAAGCCCGGGGAGGGCGGGTGGTCGCCGGACCTGGCGGCTGCACCGCGCGGGTTCGAATCCCGTCGGCCCCGCGCCCGGCCCTGCCTCAGGGCCTGTCCGGAGGCGCGTCCCCGCGCAGCAGCCGCAGGAAGTCGCGGAACGCGCCCGGCATGTCCACCGCCGACGGGTCCAGGAGCCACTGGTACTGGAGGCCGTCCATCACCGCCGTGAGCAGCGGCGCCGCCCGCTCCGGGGTGAGGCCGCCCGGCAGCCGCTCGCCGAACTCCAGGCGCAGCACGTCCGCCATGTTGGCCCGCACCTGCGCGTACCGCTCGGTGAAGAACTCCCGCGCCGGATGCCCGTCGGTGACGCTCTCGCCGAGCAGCGCGGAGAAGGTCTGCACGATCCCTGGCCGCATCGCGTTGTACTCGACGAGGGACTCCAGGAGGTCGAGCCGCCAGCCCTCGCGGTCCCGGCCCCCGCTGGTGTCCCAGCGGTCGCGCTCCTCCAGGACCGCGACGAGCAGCGCCTCCTTGGTCGGGAAGTAGTGCAGCAGCCCCTGCTGGGTCAGCCCGACGCGCTCGGCGACCGAGCCGAGGGTGGCGCCCCGGTAGCCGCGCTCGGCGATCACTTCGAGGGCGGCGCGCAGGATGTCCGCGCGTCGCTCCTCGCTTCTGGCCCGCACCATCGCCGTGGCCCCCTTCCGCAGGTTCGTCCGACAGGACCGTACCCCCTCGTGACGTCACGGAAGTAACAGAATCATTACGTCACCTACCGATCTACAGGTAGGTGGGTGCACGATGAGCGCATCGGGGTCATTCGGTACGTCAACGAGGAGGTACGGCCATGGCGGAGACCAGCGCGGAGACCGTGAGGAACACGGTCGTCGAGGCGGCGCTCGGCAAGCTCGACCTGGACGCCAAGACCCGGCTGCTCGCCGGCCAGGACATGTGGTCCCTGCCCGCCCTGCCGGAGATCGGCCTGAAGTCCCTGGTCATGTCCGACGGCCCCATCGGCGTCCGCGGCGTCCGCTGGACCGCCGACGACCCGTCGATCGCCCTGCCGTCCCCGACCGCCCTCGCCGCCACCTGGGACCCCGCGCTCGCCCGCCGGGCCGGCCGCCTCCTCGCCCAGGAGGCCCGCCGCAAGGGCGTCCACGTCCTCCTCGCGCCCACGGTCAACCTGCACCGGACCCCCCTCGGCGGCCGCCACTTCGAGGCCTACAGCGAGGACCCGTACCTCACCGGCGCCATCGGCACCGGCTACGTCCAGGGCGTCCAGGACGGCGGCGTCGGCACCACCGTCAAGCACTACGTCGCCAACGACGCCGAGACCGACCGCTTCACCGTCGACAACCGGATCGCCCCGCGCCCGCTCCGCGAGCTCTACCTCGCCCCCTTCGAGGCCATCGTCAAGAACGCCCACCCGTGGGGCATCATGACCGCCTACAACCAGGTCAACGGCGTCACCATGACCGAGCACCACGAGCTCGTGAACGAGGTCCTGCGCGGCGAATGGGGCTTCGACGGCTACAACGTCTCCGACTGGATGGCCGCCCGCTCCACCACCGCCGACCTCGCCGGCGGCCTCGACGTCGCCATGCCGGGACCCGACACCGTCTACGGCGCGGCCCTCGCCGCCGCCGTCCGCGCCGGCGAGGTCGAGGAGTCCGCCGTCGACACGGCCGTACGCAACGTCCTGCGGCTCGCCGCCCGCGTCGGCGCCCTCGAAGGCGCCCCGCCGGTCGTCACCGAACACCCCGCCGCCCTCGACGGCGACGCCCTCGCCCGCGAGATCGCCCGCCGCGGCTTCGTCCTCGTACGGAACGAGAACGCCCTCCCGCTGAAGAACGGCACCGTCGCCCTCTCCGGCGCCGCCGCCCGCGACGCCCGCGTCCTCGGCGGCGGCTCCGCCCAGGTCTTCCCCGACCACGTCGTCTCCCCGCTCGACGGCCTCACCGCCGCCCTCCCCGAGGGCGCCCTGACCTACGCGATCGGCGCCGACCCCAGCGAGGAACTCGCCCCCGCCGACCAGGGCTTCACCCTGCGCGCCCGCTGCCGCGACGCCGCCGGACACGTCATCGGCGAGGGCTCCCTGCCCAACGGCCAGGTCCAGTGGATCGGCGACGACCTCCCCGAGGGCGTCACCCACGAGGCCCTCGCCTCCATCGAGGTCATCGGCACCTTCACCCCGCGCGAGTCCGGCGAGCACGCCTTCGGCACCCGCGGCCTCGGCGCCTTCACCCTCGGCGTCGCCGGCGAGACCGTCTTCGACGGCGTCCAGGCCATGGGCCCCGAGACCGACCCCTTCGAGGCCTTCTTCGGCTCCCCGGTCGAGCGCGCCAAGGTCACGCTCGCCGCGGGCGAGACCGTCGAGGTCTCCCTGCTGCACACCCTCGACAAGGAGTTCGCGGCCCCGCTCCCGGCCGTCATGTTCTCCTTCGTCCACCTCGGTCCCCGCCGTGACCCCGACGAACTGATCGCCGAGGCCGTCGAGGCCGCCCGCGCCGCCGACACCGCCGTCGTGGTCGTCGCCACCACCGAACGCGTCGAGTCCGAGGGCTTCGACCGCAAGGACCTCGCCCTCCCCGGCCGCCAGGACGACCTCGTACGGGCCGTCGCCGCCGCCAACCCGAACACCGTCGTCGTCGTCAACGCCGGCTCCCCGGTCGAACTGCCCTGGCGCGAGGACGTGGCCGCGATTCTGCTCAGCTGGTTCCCCGGACAGGAGGGCGGCGCCGCCCTCGCCGACGTCCTCACCGGCACCGAGGAGCCCGGCGGCCGGCTCCCCACCACCTGGCCCGTCGCCCTCGCCGACGCCCCCGTCACCGAGGTCACCCCGACGGACGGCGAACTGCACTACACCGAGGGCGTCTTCATCGGCTACCGCGCCTGGGACAAGGCCGGCGCCGTCCCCGCGTACCCCTTCGGCCACGGCCTCGGCTACACCACCTGGACGTACGACTCCCTGGTCGCCGCCCCCGAGACGGTCACCGTCCGCATCACCAACACCGGCGACCGCCCCGGCCGCGAGACCGTCCAGATCTACCTGGCCCCGGTGTCGACTGTGTCGATTGGCGCGCGGAGCACGACGGTGGAGCGCCCCGCCCGCTGGCTCGCCGGCTTCGCGAGCGTCGAGGCCGCGCCCGGCGAGACCGTCGAGACCGAGATCGCGCTGCCCCGCCGCGCCTTCGAGATCTGGGACGAGGAGAAGAACGACTGGACCTTCGTCACCGGCGCGTACGAGGTCGTCGCCGCGCACTCCCTGACGGACGCGCGCCTGACCGCCACCCTGGAGGTCTGACCTCCCCACGACCGGGCCCCGGGGCGGAACCTGACAACCGCCCCGGGGTCCCTCACTCCTTCGTGATCCGCCGGTACGCCAGCTCCGCGAGCCGCGCCTGCCCGTCCTTGCTCGGATGGAACCAGTCCCAGGGGCTCAACTGCGCGCCGTCGAAACGGAAGCCGAAGACCGCCCCGCCGTCGTACCGGCAGCGCGCGTCCCTCGCGCAGACCTGCTCCAGGACCTCGTTGTACGCCACCACCCGGTCCCGCACTGAAGCCCGCCGCCGCTCGGCCGCCGGGCCCAGGTCCTCCGCGTCCGCCAGCATCGCCCCGCAGATCCCCAGCTTCCACACCTGGCGCCCCAAGGGGCTCACCCGCCCCGTGGACCACAGGCGTTTCAGGTCCGGCACGCTCGCCACATACACCTGCGCCTTCGGCGCGCCCGCCCGCAGCCGGGCGAGGGCCGACTCGAAGGAGGCGCGGAAATCGGCCACCGGGGTCATCAGGTCCGGGGTGGCCCGGCAGGCGTCGTTCGCCCCCATCATCACCGTCACCAGCTCGGGCTTCGCGGCGGCCGCCCCGGCCATCTGCTCCGGGAGCTCCGCCATCCGCGCGCCCGTCCTGGCCAGGTTCCAGCTGCGGGTGGCCACCTTCTCCGGGCCGAGGAGCCGCAGCGCCAGACTGTTGACGGCGGCGTCCGTCCCGGTCGCCCACGACACCTCGGGGCAGTCCGACAGGACCGAACAGGCGTCGAAGGCGCGGGTCACGGAGTCGCCGACGGCCGCGACGGAGGCGGGGGAGACGTCCCACAGCGGGGTCGGCTTCGGCGCGGCCCGCTTGCTGGGAGAGGCCGCGACCGGCTCCCCGGCCGTGCAGCCGGAGAGCAGCCCGCCGCACAGCAGCGCGGCCGTCGCGGCGGCGACGGCGGTACGGAATCGGCCTCGGCCACGCATCCCCGGCCCCCTCGTTCGGCGTCCTGGTGGGTGAAAGCTTCGTGTTCACCGGCCCCCGGACCGACCGTACGTCACACCGATGACGGTGCGGCACGGTAGCTTTTCCCCCGTCGAACCAGAGGCGCCTTCGCCGACCGGCTCCGGTAAATTACATCAC
This sequence comes from Streptomyces sp. NPDC055815, assembly GCF_053616475.1. Lineage (NCBI taxonomy): Bacteria > Bacillati > Actinomycetota > Actinomycetes > Kitasatosporales > Streptomycetaceae > Streptomyces > Streptomyces sp. NPDC055815. The sequence goes on from NZ_JBSHDU010000048.1 coordinate 35,573, forward strand.
GTCACATGCTGTCCCCTTTTTGAGGGTTTGCGATGTTCTGCTCCTGATGCTGTTTACTGAGGCCGCTGGGCAAGGCGAACCTCGTCCCACACTGGAGGTCCCGGTGACGACACGTGGAGTCCTGTACGTACACTCCGCACCGCGCGCGCTGTGCCCGCACGTCGAATGGGCGGTCGCGGGCGTCCTCGGTGCGAGGGTCCAGCTCGACTGGATCCGCCAGCCGGCGTCCCCCGGCACCTGGAGAGCCGAGTTCTCCTGGCAGGGCCAGACCGGCACCGCCTCCAAACTCGCCTCCGCGCTCCGCGGCTGGCAGATGCTCCGCTTCGAGGTCACCGCGGAGCCCTGCCCCACCGCCGAGGGCGAGCGCTACAGCGCCACCCCCGACCTGGGCATCTTCCACGCCGTCACCGGCATGCACGGGGACATCCTGATCCCCGAGGACCGGCTGCGGGCCGCCCTCGCCCGCTCCGCGCAGGGCGAGACCCAGCTGGAGGCGGAGATCGCCAAGCTGCTCGGCAAGCCCTGGGACGACGAGCTGGAACCCTTCCGGTACGCGGGAGAGGGCGCCCCCGTCCGCTGGCTTCACCAGGTCGTCTGACGCCCTTCACCAGCGCGTTGTAGATTCCGCGCGGGCGCGCAGGGGGCGCGCCGGGTGGGGAGAGAAGCGATGCGTGACGGTATACCGGGCGCCGCGTTCGGCGCGGCGGCGGTCTTCCTGGGGGCGGGTGTCATCGGCGGTGCCTGGCCGACCGGCTGGTCGGCCCTCGTGTGCGCCCTCGTCTGCGGGGCGGTGGGGGCGACGTTGCTCGCGGTGCGGCGCGGCGGTCGTACGGCTGAGGACGCGGCTCCGGCTCCGGGGCTCGCCAAGGAGGACGTGACACCGGACGCGAAGCCCGCGCGGCCCGGCCGGTCCTCGCTGGTGGCCGCGGCCGTGGTCTGGGCGCTCGCCGTCGTGGCCGGCGGCTTCTGGGCGCTTGCGGCGGGGGACGACGACACGGAGGACACCACGGCCGGCGGCAAGGCGCCCGCGAAGCCCTCGGCCACGGCCTCCGCCGCCCTCGACCCCAGGCCGGCCGTCGCGTGGACGGTCCCGGGCGTCGGCCAGAAGTACGACGAGGGGGTCGGCTCCTGGGGCCTCGGCTCCGTCGTCGCCCAGGGCCGGATCGACGGGGTCTTCGCCTACGACGGCGCCGACGGCCACGTCCGGTGGAGCGTGCCCGCGCCCACCCGTGCGGCCCTGTGCGCGATGAGCCGGGACACCGAGGAGGGCGTCGGGCTCGTGGCGTACGGCCGCCACGACAAGCCGTGCGCCGACCTGCGCGCCGTCCGCGCCTCCGACGGAAAGGTCCTGTGGACGCGGACCCTCGCCGGAAAGGGCCTCGCCGCAGGCACCCTCGCCGTCGGCGGCACCACCGCCGTCGGCGTCGAGGACGGGGTCGTACGGGCCCGCTCCACCGAGTCGGGCGAGCAGCGCTGGCAGCGGGCGGTGCCCAAGGGGTGCGAGATCCTGGCGGTCGACGCCGACGGCACCCGTACGCTCCTCGTCGAGCAGTGCGGCCAGGGCGCGAAGCTCCTCGCCCTCGACACCCGTACCGGCGCCCAGCGGTGGACCCGCGAGCTGCCCGTCGAGTCGAAGGCCACGGCGGCGGTCGTCTCCGTCTCGCCCGTCGTCCTCGCGGTCGACGAGGCGGACAACCGCGGCACCAGCGCCTTCCTGGGCTTCGACGACAAGGGCGCCCCGACCGCGACCGTGCCGCTGAACGGTCCCGAGGGCGTCCTCTCCGCTCCCGGCGAGGTGGGCGACGGCCGCGCCGTCAGGCCCCTCGTGCTCGGGGACCTCCTGGTCACCTTCGCGGAGAGCGGTTCGATCGTTCCGACGTCGGTCGTCGCGTACTCCCTCAAGGACGGCCGGAAGGCGTGGCAGCACGCCAGTGAGCACCAGACGATGGCCCTCGCGGCGGAGCCGGACGGCCGCGTCGCCGTCCTCGCGTACCACGCGGGCATCACGCTCCTCGACCGCGCCACGGGCCGGGTCCGTACGCGCCTCGCCCCCGACACGGCCAAGACGCCGGAGATCTCCATCAGACCCCTGCTGCACCCCGTCCCCGGCGGCCACGTCGTCCTCAACCAGATCCTGATGCAGTCGGAACCGGCAGCCTTCGCCCTCCGCTGACCCACGAGAAAGGCCCACCCCCGACCAGGGGGTGGGCCTCACTGTTCAGTCGCGGATCAGACCGTACGGAACGCCAGCACCACGTTGTGGCCACCGAAGCCGAACGAGTTGTTGATCGCGGCGATCGTGCCCTGCGGGAGTTCGCGGGGCTCGTTGCGGACGATGTCCGCCTCGACGTCCGGGTCCAGCTCGTCGATGTTGATCGTCGGCGGGGCCAGGCGGTTGTGGAGGGCCAGGACCGTCGCGACGGTCTCGATGCCGCCCGCGCCGCCCAGGAGGTGACCGGTCATCGACTTCGTCGCGGAGATCGCGACGTGGTCGAGGTCGTCGCCCAGGACCTTCCGCAGCGCCTTGATCTCGGCGACGTCGCCCTGCGGCGTCGACGTGGCGTGCGCGTTGAGGTGGACGACCTCGGACGGCTTGAGGTCCGTGGAGTCCAGCAGGTTCTGCATCGCGGCGGCGATACCCCGGCCGGTCGGCTCGGGCTGCGCGATGTGGTGGCTGTCGGCCGACAGACCCTGGCCGAGCACCTCGCAGTAGATGCGGGCGCCGCGCGCCTTCGCGTGCTCCTCGGACTCCAGGATCACGACGCCCGCGCCCTCGCCGAGCACGAAGCCGTCGCGGCCGGTGTCGTAGGGACGCGAGGCCTTCGTCGGCTCGTCGTTGTTCTTGGACATCGCCATCATGTTGGCGAACGCGGCGATCGGCAGCGGGTGGATCGCGGCCTCGGTACCGCCGGCGACGACCACGTCGGCACGGCCGGTACGGATCATCTCGACGGCGTAGCCGATCGCCTCGGCACCCGACGCGCACGCGGAGACGGGGGTGTGGACGCCCGCCCGGGCGTTCACCTCCAGGCCGACGTTCGCGGAGGGGCTGTTGGGCATGAGCATGGGGACGGTGTGCGGGGAGACGCGGCGGACGCCCTTCTCCTTCAGCACGTCGTACTGGTCGAGCAGCGTGGTGACACCGCCGATGCCGGAGGCGATGACGGAGCCGAGCCGCTCGGGCACGATCTTCCCGTCCTCACCGGCCGGGCCGGTGTAGCCCGCGTCGGCCCACGCCTCACGGGCCGCGATCAGCGCGAACTGCGCCGAGCGGTCCAGCTTGCGGGCCAGCGGACGGGGCAGCACATCGCCGGGGTCGACCGCGGCGAGGGCCGCGATCTGGACGGGCAGTTCGGCGAAGCGCTCGCCCTCGAGGGGCTTGACGCCGGAGCGTCCCGCGATCAGACCTTCCCAGGTCGATGCGGAGTCGCCACCCAGCGGTGTGGTTGCGCCGAGACCGGTGACGACCACGGTGCGATTGGTCGAGCTCACAGGAATTCTTTCTCCACGTGTGTGATGGTCGAAATACGGCGCCACCGCCGGGTGGCGAACCGAGTCAGCGAGGACCGAATCAGTCCTGGTGCTTCAGGATGTAGGCGGCAGCGTCGCCCACGGTCTTGAGGTTCTTGACGTCCTCGTCGGGGATCTTGACGTCGAAGCGCTCTTCGGCGGCGACGACGACCTCGACCATGGACAGCGAGTCGACGTCCAGGTCGTCGGTGAAGGACTTGTCCAGCTGGACGTCCTCGACGGGGATGCCGGCGATCTCGTTGACGATCTCGGCGAGACCGTCGACGATCTCCTTCTCGGTGGCGGCCATGTGGCGCTCCTTCTTGTGTCTGTACTGAGGAAAACGGCTACCGGAAGATCCGGTGTGCCTAGGGGAGGGTAACGACCGTCGCGGCGAAGACGAGACCCGCCCCGAAGCCGATGACGAGCGCGGTGTCGCCGCTCTTCGCCTGCCCGGTCGCCAGGAGCCGCTCCATCGCGAGCGGGATCGAGGCGGCCGAGGTGTTGCCGGTGGTCTCCACGTCACGGGCGACCGTGACGTGCTCCGGCAGCTTCAGAGTCTTCACCATCGAGTCGATGATCCGCATGTTCGCCTGGTGCGGGATGAAGACGTCGAGGTCGTCCGCCGAGATGCCGGCGGCGTCCAGCGCCTGCTGGGCGACCTTCGCCATCTCGAAGACGGCCCAGCGGAAGACCGCCTGGCCCTCCTGCGTGATGGCGGGGAACTTGATCTCGCCCTGCTGGTTGAGCGGCAGCTTCGAGGCGTCGCCGACCTGGAACTCGTTCCACGGCACGGTCTGCTTGATCGTCTCGGACTTGTCGCCCTCGGAACCCCACACGGTGGGGCCGATGTGCGGCTCGTCCGAGGGGCCGACGACCACGGCGCCGGCGCCGTCGCCGAACAGGAAGGCCGTCGCGCGGTCCTCCAGATCCGTCAGGTCGCTGAGCCGCTCGACGCCGATGACGAGGACGTACTCGGCCGAACCCTCGACGATCATGCCCTTGGCGAGCGTCAGGCCGTAGCCGAAGCCCGCGCAGCCGGCGGAGATGTCGAACGCGGCCGGCTTCCCGGCGCCGATCTTGTCGGCGATCTCGGTGGCGACGGCCGGGGTCTGCTTGAAGTGCGAGACCGTGGAGACGATCACGGCGCCGATCTGCTCGGGGCTGATCCCGGCGTCGGCGATGGCCTTGCCCGAGGCCTCCACCGACATGGCGGCGACCGTCTCCTCCGGAGAGGCCCAGTGGCGGGTGGCGATGCCGGAGCGCGAGCGGATCCACTCGTCGGACGAGTCGATCTTCTCGAGGATCACCTCGTTCGGCACGACCCGGGTGGGGCGGTAACCGCCGACACCGAGGATCCGCGCGTACGGGGCGCCCTTGCTGGGCTTGATCTTCGACATGTTTCTCGACACTCCTTGTCAGACGGCCGCGTGCTCGGCGATGAGCGTACGGGCCGCGTCGAGGTCGTCGGGAGTCTTGAGGGCGACCGTGGCCACGCCCGGCAGCGCGCGCTTGGCGATGCCGGTCAGGGTGCCGCCGGGGCACACCTCGATCAGCGCGGTCGCGCCGAGCTCCTGGAAGGTCTCCATGCACAGGTCCCAGCGGACCGGGTTCGCGACCTGGCCGACCAGGCGGGCCACGACCTCGGCGCCGTCGGTGACGACCTGCCCGTCCTTGTTGGAGACGTAGCGGGTGGTCGGGGCGGCCGGGGACAGCGTCTTCGCCGCCTCCTCCAGCTTCGCCACGGCCGGGGCCATGTGGTGCGTGTGGAACGCGCCGGCGACCTTGAGTGCCACGACCCGGCGGACGCCCTCGGGCTTGTCCGCCTCCAGGGCGGCCAGCTGCTCCAGGGTGCCGGCGGCCACGATCTGGCCCGCGCCGTTCACGTTGGCGGCGGTCAGGCCGAGCTTCTCCAGGTGCGGGACGGTGACCTCGGGGTCGCCGCCGAGCAGCGCCGACATGCCCGTCGCGGTGATCGCGGCGGCCTCGGCCATCGCGAGACCACGGGTACGGACGAGGCGCAGCGCGGCCTCGTCGTCGAGGACGCCCGCGAAGGCGGCGGCGGTGAACTCGCCCACGCTGTGACCGGCGACGACGCCGGGGGTTACGTCGCCGAGCGCGGCCGCGGAGAGCAGGCCGGCGGCGACGAGGAGGGGCTGTGCCACGGCGGTGTCACGGATCTCGTCCGCGTCCGCCTTCGTGCCGTAGTGGACGAGGTCGAGCCCGATCGCCTCGGACCAGGCCGCGAGGCGGTCGGCGGCGCCGGGGAGTTCGAGCCAGGGGGTCAGGAAGCCGGGCGTCTGGGCGCCTTGGCCGGGAGCGACGAGTACGAGCACCCTCACACCTTCTCTTGGGGACGGCTCCGAGCGCCCGTGGGGACAAGGACGAAGAACCGTCGGGGGATTTGTTGGTGTTCGACAAAAGTCTAGGACTGCGGATCTCCGTCGGCCAAGCGTCCCAGGATCAGGGCGATCCGCAGCGTGAACGCGGAGCGAACATCGGAGGGTGACCAGCCGGTGACGTCGGTCACACGTCGGAGCCGGTAGCGCACGGTGTTCGGGTGGACGAAGAGCATCCGGGCCGCGCCTTCCAGACTGCTCGCCTGCTCGAGATAGACACTGAGAGTTTCGAGCAGCGCCGAGCCCGCTTCCTCCAGTGGTCTGTAGATCTCCTCCACCAGCTGCTCGCGGGCCGAAGGGTCGGAGGCGATGGCGCGCTCCGGGAGGAGATCGTCCGCCAGGACCGGCCGGGGCGCGTCCTGCCAGGCCGAGCAGGCCTTGAGCCCGGCGGCGGCGGCCTGCGCGGACCGGGTCGCGGCGAGCAGATCGGGCACGACGGGCCCGGCGACGACGGGCCCCGGCGCGTACGGCCCGATCAGCGCCTTGGCGACGGCGAGCGGATTGTCGTTGCCGCCGGCGATGACGACGAGCCGGTCGCCGAGGACGCCCGTGAGGACCTGGAGCTTGGCGTGCCGGGCGGCCCGGCGGATCGCCTCGACGGTGAGCTCGCTGTCCCCGTCGGGGGCGGTGCCGAGGACGACGCAGACGTGGTCGGGCGAGTTCCAGCCGAGGGCGGCGGCCCGGGAGACGGCCCCCTCGTCGGCCTCGCCGGAGAGCACCGCGTTCACCACGAGCGACTCCAGCCGGGCGTCCCAGGCGCCCCGGGCCTCGGCGGCCTGCGCGTACACCTGGGCGGTCGCGAAGGCGATCTCCCGGGCGTAGACGAGGAGCGCCTCCCGGAGCACGGACTCGTCCCCGGGGGCGGCGACCTCCTCGATCGCCGACTCCATGACCTCGATGGTCGTCCGGACCATCTCGACGGTCTGGCGCAGGGTGATCGCGCGGGTCAGCTCGCGGGGCGCGGTGCCGAAGACGTCCGTCGAGATGGCCTGCGGGGTCTCCGGGTGCCGGAACCACTCGGTGAACGCGGCGATGCCGGCCTGGGCGACCAGACCGATCCACGACCGGTTCTCGGGCGGCATCGCGCGGTACCACGGCAGCGTCTCGTCCATGCGGGCGATGGCGCCGGCGGCGAGCCGCCCGGACGACTGTTCGAGGCGCTTCAGGGTCGCGGCGTGCGGATGGGCGGCGTTCACGGGTTCAGGCACGGGGACAAGACTGCCTTATCGGGACGCCGGCGTGCGGGGTCGGGGCTACGGTACGTCCGTGATACGCATCCAGCGCGCCGCCGAGCGCTACCCCGGGGGCGACCCGGCGGCCGGGATCGAGACCCGGCACGCCCTGTCCTTCGGGGCGCACTACGACCCCGACAACCTCCGCTTCGGCGCGCTCCTCGCCTGCAACGAGGAGCGGCTCGCGCCGGGCGCGGGCTTCGACGAGCACCCCCACTCCCACACGGAGATCGTGACGTGGGTGGCGGAGGGCGAGCTGACGCACGCCGACAGCACCGGGCACACGTCGGTGGTCCGCCCCGGCGACCTCCAGCACCTCAGCGCGGCGGGCGGCGTCCGCCACGTCGAACGCAACGACGGCCCGGCCCCCCTGGTCTTCGTCCAGATGTGGCTGGCCCCGCTGTCACCGGGCGGCGAGCCGTCGTACGAGGTGGTGCGGGGCGTCGGCGCCACGTACGAGCTCCCGGCGGCGGGCGCGGTCCTGCACGTCCACCGCCTGAGCGCGGGCGAATCCGCGGAGGTGCCGCCCGCGGACTTCGCCTACGTGCACGTCGTACGGGGCGGGGTGACGCTGGGCGACGAGGAGCTGGCGCCGGGCGACGCGGCCCGGCTCACCGGCACGGGGGGAGCCGAACTGGCCGCCCTGTCCGAGGCGGAGGTCCTGGTCTGGGAGATGACGGACTGGCGCAAGGCCCTGGGCTGACCGTTCAGGCGAGGGCGCTCTTCGCCTTCCACTGCTCCCAGTTCAGGTTCCACGCGCCGTACCCGTTGCCCTCCGCCACCGTCCCCTTCGTCTCCCGCCCCTTGATCTCGAAGGGGTCACCCACATTCACCGACGCGTAGAACGAGGCCGCGTTCTCCTTGCTCATCCCGATGCACCCGGAACTGTGGTTCTCCCTGCCGAAGTACGCGGCGTTCCACGGCGCCGCGTGCGCGTACATCCCCGACCACGTCAGCCGCATCGAGTAGTCGACCATCTTGTCGTAGGCGTCGCCGAGGCCGACCGTCTCCGAGTTCATGTTGATGGTGCCCTCCTTCGCCATCAGCACGGCCGTGCCCCGCCAGGACCGCTTGTCGCCGCCGGGGGTGCCGCCGGAGACGGGGATCGTGCGGACCGTCCGCCCGTCCCGTACGACACTCAGCCGGTGCGTGTCCAGGTCGACCTTGACGACCTGCGCCGCGCCGACGGTGAAGCCGGTCCGGTAGTCCCGTACGAACCAGCCGCCGCCCGAGTCCGTGCCGTCGAGCTCCGCTTCGAGGGTGACCTTCGTGCCCGGCTTCCAGTACTCCCGCGGCCGCCAGTCCGCCCGGTCCCGGCCCGAGTAGTCCTTGACCCAGCCCCAGGAACCCTCGGTGTCGTTCGAGGTGGTCACCTTGAGCTGCTTCTCCACGTCGGCCTTCCGCGTCACCGGCAGGTCGAAGACGATCGACAGGGGGTGGGCGATGCCGACCGTGGTGTTCTTGCCGGGCGCCAGGGTCAGCTTGTTGACCTTCCGGGGCTCCGGGGTGGTGAAGGACGACCGGCTGATCGACTCCTTGCCGTCGGCGGTACGGGACGTCACCTCGACCGTGTAGGAGGTGCCGGGCACCGCCTTGCGGTCCGACGCCCAGTTCGTACCGCCCGCGTCCGTACGGCCCTTCAGAACCCCGCCGTCGGCGTCCACGACCCGTACCGCCGCGAGCGTGCCGCCGGACGCGGTCACCGTCACCGGGCTGCCGGCCGTCTTCGTCACCACCGTCACCTTCGCCGGCGGCGCCGCCTCGGACGCCCCGGCCCGCGACCCGGACGGGCCGCCGTCGGCCGCCTGGGCCGTGCAGGCGGTGAGGGACACGGTCAGCGCGACGACCGCCAGGGCGGGACGGGAAGTGCGTATCGGCAGCACGGAAGACCTCCGCGAGTGAGGGAGAAAGGTGGGATGTCCAGGACTGTAGGCCGCCGGAGAGCGCCCCCGGGGCGCCCGACGCCTCTGTGACGGCGGCTGCGGCGGAACGGTCATCGTCCGGTCACAATCGCCGCGCGCATCCGTCGAATTCGGCTGTGAGCCTGCTGTGCGCCCCACCACCGAGGGGCGGAACAAGGAGGCTCCCGTTGTGTCAGCGCTGCTCGTGACGGCCGCACCCACCGACCGCCGCGCCCCCGCAGGACCGGTCAGGCTCGGGCCCGTGACCCCCGAGGCGTACCGCGCGTTCCTCGACTCCCGATCCGGCGCCGAGGGACCCAGCTTCCTCCAACTCCCCTCCTGGGCCCAGGTGAAGGACGGCTGGAACCACCAACTCGTCGGGTGGGGGCGGGAAGGAGAGGCCCTCTCGGGCGTCGCGCTCGTCCTCCTCCGGCCCTTCCCCGGCACCCGGAAGTACTTCGCCTACCTGCCCGAAGGGCCGGTCGCCGACTGGGCCGACCCCGACCTCGACGGCTGGCTCGCCCCGCTCCTCGGCCATCTGCGCTCCCTGGGCGCCTTCGCCGTCCGCATGGGACCCGGGCCCGCCTACCGCCGGTGGGACGCCGCCACCGTCAAGGCCGGCACCGGACCCGGCCGCCGGCTCTCCGACGTCCTCGCCGACGAGGTCGACCCGCTGGGAACGGCCGTCGCCGAACGCCTGCGCGCCCGCGGCTGGCGCAAGTGCGGCGGCGACTCCGAGGACGGCGCCGACGCCCAGCCCCGGCACGTCTTCCAGGTCCCCCTCGCCGGCCGCAGCACCGACGACCTGTGGACCGGCCTCAACCAGGAGTGGCGGCGCAACGTCCGCAAGGCCCGCAAGTCCGGCGTCGAGATAGTCGTCGGCTCCGCCGCCGACCTCCCCGAGTTCTACCGGCTGCTCCGCATCACCGAGGAACGCGACGGCTTCCGCCTCGGCCGCTCCCTCGCCTACTACGAGCGCCAGTACGCCGTCCTCAACGCCGAACAGCCCGGCCGCATGAAGCTCTACCTCGCCCGCCACGAGGGCGAGATCCTCGCCGCGCACACCATGCTCACCGTCGGCGGCCGCGTCTGGTACCAGACCGGAGCCTCCGCCGACCACCGCCGCGAGGTCCGGCCCTCCAACGCCCTCCAGTGGCGCATGATGCTCGACGCCCACGCGCTCGGCGCCGCCGTCTACGACCTGCGCGGGGTACCCTCCACCCTTGATCCGGACGACCGCGCCCACGGGCTCCTGCGCTGGAAGCTCGGCACGGGCGGCCAGGTCGTCGAGACGCTGGGGGAGTGGGAGATTCCGATGCAGGGCACGACCAACGGGGCGCTGTACCGCGCCTTCCAGGCCTATCTGGCCCGTCGATGACGGCGACGCTCACCGCCGCACCACCCCGGCCGAAGTCCTCCGCCCTCCGCAGCGGCGCCCTCATGGCCGCCGGCTCGCTCGTCTCCCGCGCCACCGGCTTCGTACGGGCCTCCGTCGTCGCCGCCGCGCTCGGCGCGGGCCTCGTCGCCGACGGGTACGCGGTCGGGAACTCGGTCCCCACCATCGTCTACATGCTGCTCCTCGGCGGCGCCCTCAACGCCGTCTTCGTCCCCGAACTCGTCAAGGCCGCCAAGGAGCACGAGGACGGCGGCGTCGCCTACACCGACCGCCTCCTCACCCTCTGCGCGCTCGCCCTCGCCGCCCTCACGGCCGTCGCCGTCCTGGCCGCCCCGCTGATCGTCGACACGTACACCGACTACGCGGGCGGACAGCGGGACATGACCATCGCCTTCGCGCGCGCGTGCCTGCCGCAGATCTTCTTCCTCGGACTCTTCACCCTGCTCGGACAGGTCCTCAACGCCCGGGGCCGGTTCGGCGCCATGATGTGGACCCCCGTCCTCAACAACGTCGTCGCCGTCACCGTCTTCGGCCTCTTCCTGGCCGTCAGTGACGGCGGCGAGCTCACCCCCGGGGAGACCGCCCTCCTCGGCTGGGGCACCACCGCGGGCATCGCCGTCCAGGCCCTCGCCCTGCTGCCCTCGCTGCGCGCCGCCGGATTCCGCTGGCGGCCCCGCTTCGACTGGCGCGGCAGCGGCCTCGCCGCCCCGCTGCGCTCGGCGGCCTGGCTGGTGCTCCTCGTCCTCACGAACCAGGGCGCGTACTGGGTGACGACCTGGATCGCCACCTCGGCCGGCGGCCTGGTGCGGGACGGCGGCGCGGGCCTCGCCGCGTACAACAACGCCTACCTCCTCTGGACCGTCCCGCACGGCATCATCACCGTCTCCCTCGTCACGGCGCTGCTGCCCCGGATGAGCGGCGCGGCCGCCGAGGGCGACCTCGCGGGCGTCCGGCGGGACGTCTCGTACGCCCTGCGGACCAGCGCGGCGGCGGTGGTCCCGGCGGCCTGCGCGCTCCTCGCCCTCGCCGTCCCCCTGATGACCCTGGTCTTCGGGTACGGGGCGACCGGCGGCGACGACGTCCGCGCGATGTCCTGGACCCTGACGGCCTTCGCGCCCGGCCTGATCGCCCTCTCCGGCCAGTACGTGTGCACCCGGGCCTTCTACGCCCTGCGGGACACCCGCACCCCGTTCTTCCTCAACCTCGTCATCGCCGCCCTCAACGCCGGCCTGTCCCTGGCCGCGTACCACTGGCTCCCGACCCGCTGGGCCGTCACCGGCATGGCGGCGGCCTACTCCCTCGCGCTGTGGGCGGGCTGGGCGGCCACGGCGTACGTGCTGCGCCGGCGCCTCGGCGGCACGGCGGGCGGCGCGGTCCCCGCCCTGGCCCGGCTGCTCGTCGCGGCCGTGCCGGCGGCGGGCTACGGCCTGTTCGCCGCGGACACGGCGGCAGTGGCCGGACCGCTGGTCGCGGGCCTCGCGGGAGCCGCGACGATCCTGACGACCTTCGCCCTCCTCGCCCGCCCCCTCCGCCTCACGGAGCTCCAGGCCCTCCTCGCCTCCGCCGCGAACCGCCTCCGCCGCACCTGACCCCACCCGCCCCGTGGGGGCGCCCGTACCGACCTTGGGATACTCCGCACATGCCCCGCGTGCTCCTCATAGAAGACGACCCCTCCGTCCGCGAAGGCGTCGAGCTGGGTCTCCGCCGCCGCGGGCACGACGTCAGGACCGCCCCCACCGGCGAGGCGGGGCTCGCCGCCCTCGGCGAGTTCCGGCCCGACCTGCTGCTCCTCGACCTGATGCTGCCCGGCATGAACGGCGTCCAGGTCTGCCGCCGGGTCCGGGAGAGCAGCCAGTTGCCGATCATCATGCTCACCGCACGCGGCGACGACTTCGACGTCGTCGTAGGCCTGGAGGCCGGCGCCGACGACTACATCATCAAGCCCGCCCGTACCGAGGTCATCGAAGCCCGGATACGGGCCGTGCTGCGGCGCATCGAGGAGCCGGGATCCGGCCGGTCCGCCGTCGAGTTCCACGGGGAGCTCGCCATCGACCGGGCCGGCCTGACCGTCGCCAAGGCCGGCGAGCGCCTCGCCCTCGCCCCCTCCGAGCTGAAGCTCCTGCTCCACCTCACCGCCGCCCCCGAGCAGGTCTTCAGCCGCCAGCAGCTCCTCGAACACGTCTGGGAGCACAGCTACCACGGCGACGCCCGCCTGGTGGACGCCTGCGTCCGCCGGCTGCGCAACAAGATCGAGGACACTCCCGGCGAACCCCGCTACATCCAGACCCTGCGCGGCTTCGGCTACCGCTTCGGTCCGCTGTGAAGGCCTGCGTGACCCCGGAGCCGGGTGCCGAGCCGCCGACGGGACGGGCCCGCCGCCGGGCCCGCCGACCCCGGCTGCACCCCTTCGGCCTCCGCACCCGCCTCGTCCTCGCCTTCCTCCTCGTCGCGGCCGTCGGCTGCGGCACCACCGCCGCGCTCACCTACCGCGCCGCCCGCAACGCCATCCTGGAGCAGACCCAGGACACCGCCGTCTCCGCCCTGCGCGACCAGCTCGACCCGCTCGTCATCAGCCTGCCCGTCACCGCCGACTCCCTGCACGACGTGGTCCTCTCCATCGCCCGCCAGGGCAAGCCCCGTCCATGGCGGGTCTACGCCGAGTACGGCGGCGTCCGCGTCTCCTCCACCGACCGCCCCACCTCCTCCGTCATCACCCCCGAACTGCGGGCCCGCGCCCAGGCCCGGCCGACCACCCCGCACGGCAGCTTCCAGCGGGTCGTGAAGAACGGCACCCCCTACCTGACCATCGCCGTCCCCGCCGTCTTCCGCACGCACGCGACCGAGGGGACCGCCCAGCCCACCGGCCTCGTCTTCTACGCCGTCATGGAACTCGACGACGAGGAGGCGAACATCGAGGCCATGGTGTCCGCGGCCCGCGACGGCGCCCTCCCGGCCCTGGCCGTGGCCCTGATCCCCGCGCTCATCGCCTCGCGCAGCGTGCTCCGCCCCGTACGGGAACTGCGGCACGCGGCCCACAGCATGGGCCGGGGCCGGCTCGACACCCGCATCCACGCCAAGGGCAGCGACGAACTCGCCGATCTCGCCCGCACGTTCAACGAGTCCGCCGCCGAGCTGGAACGTTCCGTCGCGGAGCTCCGCAACGCCGAGGCCCGCGCCCGCCGCTTCGCCTCCGACGTCTCGCACGAACTGCGCACCCCGCTCGCCGGCATGCTCGCCGTCACCGAGGTCCTCGACGAGGACGCCGGAAGCCTCGACAGCGACACCGCCCGCGCCGTCCGGCTGATCAGCGCCGAGACCGGGAAGCTCGCCGTGCTCGTCGAGGACCTGATGGAGATCTCCCGCTTCGACGCGCGCGCGGCCGAGCTGCACACCGACGAGGTCGACGCCGCCGACTGTGTCCGCAAGACCCTCCAGCACCGGCACTGGACCGACCCGGCGCAGGTCGTCCCGTACCTTGAGGAGGGGATCAGGGCCCGGCTCGACCCGCGCCGGTTCGACGTCGTCGTCGCCAACCTCGTGGGCAACGCGCTGCGGCACGGGGCCGCGCCGGTGACGGTCAGGCTGTACGCGGAGGGGGACGAGCTGGTGACGGAGGTCGCGGACCGGGGGCCGGGCATCCACCCCGACGTGCTGCCGCACGTCTTCGACCGCTTCTACAAGGCCGACCAGGCCAGGACCCGTTCGGCGGGCAGCGGCCTCGGCCTGGCGATCACCCTGGAGAACGTCCGGCTGCACGGCGGCACCGTCCAGGCCGCCAACCACCCGGCGGGCGGCGCGGTGTTCACCGTACGGATGCCGCTGTGAGGCGCCGTACGGCCGTCGCGGCCCTGCTCGCCATGGCGTCGCTCGCCGCCTGCGGCATCCAGGAGAGCGACGTCGTCGAGGCGGGCGGCCCGGCGACCGTGGCCGTCATGCCGGCGCCCGAGTTCCGGATGGTGCTCTACTTCCTCGGCCCGGAGGGCCGGCCCGTCCCGGTGGTCCGCGACCTCGAGCGGCCCGTCCCCGAGACGACGTACGTCCTGGGCGGCACCGAGGCGGCCGAGGACCGGAAGGCCCAAGGGCTGGGCTCCGGGTGGGCGCAGGGCACGCACGGCAGCGGGGTCGCCACCGACAAGGCGCTCGCCGCGCTTCTTTCCGGCCCGGCCGGCGCCGACGTCGAGGCGGGTCTGACCACGGGCCTTCCGAGGTCCGGGAAGGTGCCGCACGCGGAGGATGTCGAGGGCCTGACCCCGGAGGGCCGCCGGGTCGTCCGCCTCCGCACGCCGTTCCCCGTCATGGGCCTGTCGGACGCGGCCGTCCAGCAGCTGGTGTGCACGACCGCGTACGCGGAGGACCACGGGGGCATGGTCGAGGTGACCCTCACGAGCGTCGACGGAACCGTCCCGGCGACCCGCTGCGAGACCTAGGGCCGCCGCTTCGGAAGGTCCGCCCGGGCCGTGGACGCCCGCTGCTTTCCCGACAGGCCTCAGGACCTGCGAAGGTCCGCGAGGACCGCGTCCGTGAACGGCGGCCAGGCCTCGACCGCCCACGGCCCGAAGGGCCGGTCGGTGAGGGCCACGCACGCGGCACCGGCGTCCGGGTCGATCCACAGGAACGTTCCGGCCTGCCCGAAGTGCCCGAAGGTGCGCGGCGAGGAGCCCGCGCCGGTCCAGTGCGGGGACTTGCCGTCGCGGATCTCGAAGCCGAGCCCCCAGTCGTTCGGCTTCTGGTGCCCGTAGCCGGGCAGGATGCCGGTCAGACCCGGGTACGTGACGGTCATCGCGTCCAGGACGGTCCGCGCGTCGAGCAGCCGCGGCGCCTGCACCTCGGCGGCGAACCGCACCAGGTCGTCCACGGTCGACACGCCGTCCTTCGCGGGCGAACCCTCCAGGGTCGTCGACGCCATGCCGAGGGGCTCCAGAACCGCCTGGTGCAGATACTCGGCGAAGGGGATGTCGGTGGCCTTGGCGACGTGGTCGCCGAGGGCCTCGAAGCCGGTGTTGGAGTAGATCCGGCGGGTGCCCGGCGCGGCCATGACCCGGTTCTCGTCGAAGGCGAGCCCCGAGGTGTGGGCGAGGAGGTGGCGGACCGTCGAGCCCTCGGGCCCGGCCGGCTCGTCGAGGTCGATCGCCCCCTCCTCGTACGCGACGAGGACGGCGTACGCCGCGAGCGGCTTGGTGACGGAGGCGAGCGGGAAACGCTGCCCGGTGGGGCCGTGGGACCCGGCCAGGGTGCCGTCCGCGCGGACGACGGCGGCCGCCGCGGTGGGGACGGGCCAGTTCTCGATCGACGCCAGGCTCGGCACGCTGCTCTGCATGGGGCCGAGCCTACTTGCTTCGAGTGCACTCCAACGTTTTAGCGTGGGGCCCATGAGCGTGATCGAGAGCACGACCGGGCTTGCCGGGAAGGACCGCTACACGATCAGTGAGGTGGCGGCCATCACCGGACTCACCGCGCACACCCTCCGCTGGTACGAGCGGATCGGCCTCATGCCGCACGTCGACCGTTCGCACACCGGACAGCGCCGCTTCACCGAGAAGGACCTCGGCTGGCTGGCCTTCGTCGGCAAGCTGCGGCTGACCGGAATGCCGGTGGCCGACATGGTCAGGTACGCCGAGCTGGTGCGCGAGGGCGACCACACCCGGGACGCGCGACGGGAGCTCCTGGAGGCCACCCGGCGCGACGTGCTCTCCAGGATCACCGAGCTCCAGGACACGCTCGCCGTGCTCGACATCAAGATCAGCCATTACGGGACCGCATGCGGAGGAACACCTTCATGACCAGCGTGACCAGGATCGACACCGTACGGCTCGGCGGCCAGGACGGACCGGAGATCGGCGTCCAGGGCTTCGGCGCCATGGGCATCAGCGAGTTCTACGGGGACACCGACGAGGCCGCGGCCCGCGACACCCTCGACGCGGCCCTGGAGGCCGGCGTCACCCTGATCGACACCGCCGACATCTACGGCAGCGGCGCCAACGAGGAGTTCCTCGCCCCGTTCCTCGCCGCCCACCGCGACGAGGTCACCCTCGCCACCAAGTTCGCGATAGAGCGCCGCGCCGACGACCCCACCTACCGGGGCGTCCGCAACGACCCCGCGTACGTCAAGAAGGCCGCGGAGGACAGCCTGCGCCGCCTCGGCGTCGAGGTCATCGACCTCTACTACATGCACCGCCGCGACCCGGAGGTCCCCTTCGCCGAGTCCGTCGGCGCCATGGCCGAGCTCGTCCAGGAGGGCAAGGTCCGCTTCCTCGGCCTGAGCGAGGTCACCGGACCCGAGCTGCGCGAGGCCCACGCGGTCCACCCGATCGCCGCCCTCCAGTCGGAGTGGTCGCTCTTCTCCCGGGACGTGGAGCGCAGCGCCGTCGGCGCCGCCGCCGAGCTCGGCGTGACCTTCGTGCCGTACTCGCCGCTCGGCCGGGGCTTCCTGACCGGCGCGTTCGCGGACGCCGCCAAGGAGCTGTCGGGCGGCGACTTCCGCAAGTACCAGCCCCGGTTCACCGGCGAGAACGCCGAGCGGAACGCCGCCCTCCTCGACCCGGTCCGCAAGATCGCCGCCGCCCACGGAGCGACCCCGGCGCAGATCGCCCTCGCCTGGGTCCAGCAGCGCGCCGCCGTGCACGGCCTCACGGTCGTCCCCATCCCCGGCACCCGCAAGCGCTCCCGCCTCCTGGAGAACGCGGCCGCCACGCGGATCACCCTCACCGCCGCGGAACTGGCCGAACTGGAGCCGATCGCGGGCCTGGTGGCGGGCGACCGCTACCCGGACATGCGCTTCACGTCGGTCAACCGTGAGGTCTGACATCTAGGCTCCGATATCCGGGCTCCGATATCCGGGCTCCGAAATCCAGGATCCGACATCCGGGCTCCGGCATCCAGGATCCGATATCCAGGATCCGATATCCGGGCTCCGGCATCCGGTCTCCGGCATCCGGGCTCCGATATCCACGCTCCGGCATCTCGGCTCCGACATTTCGGCTCCGGCATCTAGGCCAGCCCCAGGGCGAAGACCGCGAAGCCCGCCGCCAGGACACCCGCCAGGGTGCGGCGGGCCGGGCCGGTCTTCGCCCACGGGGACTCGAAGACGCGCGCGTACCGGCCGATCAGGCCCAGCAGAGCGGCGAAGACCGGTATCCAGGCCAACCGGGCGAGGATCCAGCCGACCGAGTCCGGCGCGCCGACCAGACCGGCGATCTCCCCGGCGTACGAGGCGGGGATCGCGGCCGTGAGCATCGCCGTCTGGTGCCAGCACAGGATCGTCATCGCGGACAGGTTGACCACGACGACCGGCGCCCACACCGCGGGCCGCTTCAGGAACCGGCCGAGCCGGTCCCGGAGCAGGATCGCCGCACCGCTCTGCGCGGCGGCGAGGGCGAGGACCAGCAGCGACGGCGGGTGCGAGTTGGTGCGGGCCTCACCGGGGACACCGACCATCGACGCCGGGTAGCCGAAGACGAGCAGCAGGGCGGCGAAGAGCGCGGCGCCGCCGAGCAGCAGCCCCCACGCGTGGCGCCGACCGACCCGGCCCTCGCCCCAGGAGACGCCGAGCTGATACGCGAAGAGCCAGCCGGGCAGGATGTTCAGCAGGCTCAGCCAGGACGGCACGGCATCGGCGTACGGCCCGTACCGCAGGAAGTCGACGACGGCGACCGAACCGAGCAGCGGCGCCGCGGCCCACACCCCGAGACGGCGGGCCGCCCGCACGCACAGCGGGGTCAGCGCGGTGACCACCGTGTACACGCCGACGAACCAGAGCGGCTGGATCACCAGCGTGGACGCCGTCCGCAGCGTGTCCACGGGCACCCCGAGACCGAGGTGCAGCACCGGAAGCAGAGCCGCCCACACGGCGGTCACCCCGAGCACCGGCCGCCCGAGGCGGGCGAGCCGGCCGCCCAGCCACGCGCGCGTGGAGCCCTTGCGCCGCCGGTACGACAGGACCGAGGCGTAGCCGCCGACCAGGAAGAAGATCCCCAGCATCTGGAGGACCCAGCTGACGGGCGCGAGACCCGCGAAGGTGCCCAGCGGGCTGGCGTTGTGGATCGCGCCGTCGGAGGAGAGCGTGAAGCCGCCGAGCAGCCAGTGCCCGGTCGGCACGGCGAGCAGCGCGAGGGCACGCAGCCCGTCGATCGCGCGGTCGCGGTGGGCGGGGGTGGAGGACTCGATCCTCGCGACGAGCGTCTTCATCGGACGTCCCCCTCGGCGATCGCGGCGAACGTGCGGAGGGAGGAGGTGCCGGGCGCGAAGTAGCCGCCGTGCCCGGCGGCGTCCGCGGCCGGGATCGGGCGGGCCCCGAAGGCCGGGTCGGTGGGGTCGGCGCCGTGCCCGAGCCCCGCGAACTCGACGTTCGGGACCCGGTCGATCCAGTCGGTGGGATCCTTCGCCGCCCAGACCCGGGCGGAGGTGCCGAGTTCGGAGACGTTCTCGGCGCGCATCCCGGGGGAGCCGAAGACCACCAGGTCCTTGGCCTTGAGCTGGTGGGCGGCGAGCCCGCAGACCACGGAGCCGTAGCTGTGGCAGAACAGGGACGGCTCGGCCGCGCCGACCGGCCTCACTGCCGCGAGCCCGTCCGTGAACCGGGCGAGCCGCTCCGCCCCGGCCTCGGCGAGCCGGCCGGTGGCCGCGTCCAGGCCGACGCCGACGGGCGTCGTGTACCCGGCCCAGGCGACGACCGCCGTACGGCCGCCGGTCGCCCGGCGCAGCTCGGTCGCCATGTCGGCGAGCGGCTCGACGTGCTCCGCGTCGATGTCGGAGCCGGGCACGATCACGGCCACGTGCTCGGCCCGCGCCAGGTCCCCGTAGACCAGGGCCACCTGCCCCCGGCCGCGCGGATCGTGGGCGAGGACCCGCGCCCCGCCGAACTCCTTCCGTACGGACCGGGCGTTGGCCTCGTACCGCAGCTCCAGGGGCGCCCCGTCGAGGTTCCCGACGACCGTCGGGTGCGTCCGGGCCAGCTCGTGCTGTCGTACGGGACCGAGCCCGGCGAAGAACCGCGCGACCTCGGCCGGGCCCATCCGCTCCGGGTCGGGCAGCCCCGCGGCCCGCCACGCCGCCGTCCCGGCCGGGGCCCCGGTCACGGCCTCCTGGCTGTTCCCGGACGCCCAGCCGGCCGTCCCGGCGATCACACCGGTCACCACGGCCGCGGTGATCAGGGTCCTCGTGAAGCGGCGCATCGGCCCGCCCTCCCTCGCTCTCGTCGTTGGCGAGAGGAAGGTAGGAAGGGAGTGGGTGACGGAACGTCACACCGGGGAGCCAACTCCCCTTTGATACCGGGGTAGGGGGTGGAGGAGCAGCCAACACCAGGTGGAGGGTGGGGTTTTCCCCCGGGGGCTGGCAGGAGCCTCCGGCCCTGCCGGCTAGGCGCCGGGCGTGACCAGGCCCGACTCGTACGCGAAGACCACCGCCTGCGCGCGGTCGCGCAGGTCCAGCTTGGCGAGGACCCGGCCGATGTGGGTCTTCACCGTCTGCTCGGCGAGGACCAGGCTGTCCGCGATCTCCTGGTTGGACAGACCCCGGGCGATCAGCTCCAGGACCTCCGTCTCGCGCGGGGTGAGCCCGTTCAGGCGCAGCGCCGTGGTGTCCCGGCGGGGAGCGGGCCGCGAGGCCGCGAAATCGGCGATGAGGCGGCGGGTCACGGACGGGGCGAGCAGCGCCTCGCCCGCCGCCACCACCCGTACCGCCGCGATGAGATCGGCCGGCGGCGCGTCCTTGAGGAGGAAGCCGGACGCACCCGCGCGCAGCGCCTCGTACACGTAGTCGTCGACGTCGAAGGTGGTCAGCATCAGCACCTTCGGCCGGTGGGTGACCCCGGCCGGCGGGTGCAGGATCTCCCGGGCCGCCGCGAGCCCGTCCAGCTCCGGCATCCGCACGTCCATCAGGACCACGTCCGGATGCGTCGAGCGCGCCACGTCCACGCCCTGCCGCCCGTCCGGTGCCTCGCCGACCACGTCGATGTCGGGCTGCGCGGCGAGGAGCGCGGCGAAACCGGCCCGCACCATGGCCTGGTCGTCGACGATGATCACGCGGATGGTCACTCGGTGTCCTTCGTACGCAGGGGAAGCCGGGCCGCGACCCGGAAGCCGCCGTCCGGCAGCGGCCCGGTGTCCAGGGAGCCGCCGGTCAACCGTACGCGCTCCCGCATGCCGACGAGCCCGTGCCCGGTGCCGGGGGCGCCGCGCTCGACGGCGGAACGCTCCTCCAGGGAGGGCCCGTTGACGACGAGGACGTTCAGCCACCCGTCCTCGGCCCGTACGGACACACGGGTCGAGGCCCCCGGCGCGTGCCGCACCACGTTCGCCAGGGCCTCCTGCACGATCCGGTACGCGGAGAGGTCCACGGCCTGCGGCAGCTCCCCGAGATCGGCGGCGATCCGCAGCTCCGCCGGCACGCCCGCGCGTACGGTCGCCTCGACGAGCTGCTGCACCCGGTCGAGGCCCGGCTGCGGGGCGCGCTCGCCCTCGCTGCCGTCACTGCGGAGGACGGAGAGCAGCCGGCGCATCTCGGCGAGCGACTCGCGGGCACTGGTGGCGATCGACGCGAACTCCTCGCGGGCCGCGTCCGGGAGCTCGGGGATGCGGTACGGCGCCGAGTCCGCCTGGACGGTGATCACGGACATGTGGTGGGCGACGACGTCGTGCAGCTCGCGCGCGATCCTGGCCCGCTCCTCCAGGAGGGTGCGGTGGGCCCGCTCGGCCTCGCTGATGGTCTCCTGCTCGGCGAGCCGCCGCTGCGCGTCGCCGCGGGCGCGGACCGCCGAGGTGAGCAGCAGCAGCACGCCGCTCAGGACGAGCAGCAGGACGTGCAGGCTGGTCATCCCGGCGGGCCGGAAGGCCTCCAGGACGAAACCCGCCACGCCGGTGGCCAGCCACACCCCGAACAGCGCCCGGCGGGACTCGCGCAGCCCGAGCGCCACCATGAGGGCGCAGTAGCCGATGACGACCGGCGGGGTCCACGGCCACATCTCCGCGCGGGGACCGTCCGAGCCGAGCAGCACGAGCGCGCCGAGCACATCGGCGGCGAACACGATCCACCAGGCCTGGAGGGGGCGGGTGACGGCGAGCAGCAGCGGCGCGGCCTGGGCGGTGCCGAGGGCGCCGGCGAGCGCGCCGTTGACGCCGTAGTCGTTGACGAGGAGCAGGACGGTGGAGGGGAGGAGCGCGGCACTGAACGCCAGGGCGACGACGTACGGCAGCAGCCGCACCCACCGCCCCGAGGCCCCCGCGAGAAGCGGCGCGCCCGGCGAGGCCGGGGTGGTGAGCGCGCCCCCCAGCCCCTGGAACACGTCCCGCACCCGGACGACGACGGACGGGAAACCGGTGGGCGGCTCGGGCCGCGATGCAATACCCATGACGCCCTCAGCCTAGGCAGAGGCCCTGTCCAGCGGCGTCATACCGAGGACTGGGCCAAGAGGTGATACCGAGGTATGACCCCGCCCCGTTGTGGGCAATCGTTCCGCTGGGGCGGAGCCCACCCGCGGACGGCGCGGCCCCGTTGTGGGCAGGCGTTCCGCAAGGGGCGGAACGGGTGGGCACAACGGAACGGCGCCCCTGCTGGCGCCAGAGGCTCCCGCGCTTGAACCCGCACCACGTCGTGCACCGCGCATCCGGTGCGGGTCCAGGCTCGGAAGGCGGAGGCGCCGCTGGAGGGCGCCGTCCCGTGTGCCCACCCGTCCCGCCCAACGGGACGATTGCCCACACGGGCGCGGGCCGATGCCCAGCAGGGTCGCGGGCCCAGCACCGAGCGAGGCCCGCGAGGCCCGCGAGGCCCGGCGGGCCGAGGCCCAGCCGCTCAGAGCTCCGCCAGGAGTTCCGCCTTCTTCGCCGAGAACTCCGCATCCGTAACAAGCCCCGCCCGATGCAGCTCCCCCAAATGCCGAATCCTTTCAGCCACCGCCCCAGGATCCCCCGCCCCCACGACGGGCACGGGAACGGGCACAGGCACGGCCACCGGCGTCCGGTCCTTGCCCCGGATCGCGGCGAGGACCGACGCGGCGAAGGTCAGGGACTCGTACACGGGCCCGTACCGGCCGAAGACGACGCACGCCGGGTCCTGGTCGGGCCGCTCGGACCGGGGCCCGCCGCCCCGCGGCACCAGCCGCAGGTACCCGTCGACGCCGTCGGGCGAGCGCCATTCGACCCCGCAGAGGTCCCGTACGGGAAAGACCTGATCGCCGGACCGCCACTTCTCGGTGGACGCCCCCGTCCAGGACCAGCGGAACGCGACCTCGGAGGTCCCGTCGAAGCTGGCCTTCCCGTCGTACGCCTTGAAGGACTGCGGCCCCGGCGGCGGCGCCACCAGGAACCGCTCGGAGGGCGCGACACCCCCGGCGTCGTACACCTCGTCCTCGTACCCGGCGGCCCCCGCGGCCCCCGGGTGCGACGCGAGGAGCGCCCGCAGCTCGTCCCGGTACTCCTCGGCGAGCGTCTCGCGCTCCGCCGGGATGACCAGGCGGTACGGATCGCTGCCCTCCTTGAGCTGCCCCGCGGCCGCCTCCATCAGCGGATCGGCGCCGGGCCTCGGCACGGCGTGCAGCACGACGGTGCCCCGCTTGCCCGGCGTGAGCGTCACCGACGCCAGCGCCTCGTGCGGTACCCGTCTCTCGCGCAGCGCGGAGAACAGCTTCGGCGTGCGGATCCCCCGATCGAAGCGGATGACGAGGGCGTCGCTCTCGAGCTCCCAGGTGGCATGAATTCCGGCCAGCACATCACCCATACGCCTCATCGTAAGCGGCGTGTGCCCCTGCGTCGCCCCTGTGAAAGGTCCCGAAATTGCGTGATCTACGCGCGTCAGAGCCCTTCCGTGCCGGATATTCCGTCGCGGCAAGCGCTGTCGGCACGTGCGCAGACCAGCTTCGGGTAGGCCCCGACCCCTATGGCCGCGAAGTTGCCGAGGCTCTCCGTACCAGGCTCGAAATAGCCGCCGTGGCCGACCGCCCCGCGCGCGGAGAGCACCCGGGCGCCGAACTCCGGCGCGACGGGGTCGGCACCGTGCCCGACCCCGCCGACCGTCAGGTGCGGCACGTCGGCGATCCAGTCGTCGGCGTCCCGCATGGCCCACACGCGCGCGGGGCTGTCGAGTTCGGCCGCCCGCTCGACCCGCATCCCGGGGCTGCCGGCCACGGCGACGTCGGTGACCCGGGCGGGCAGCCGGCGCGCGGCGACCCCGCAGAGCACGGAGCCGTAGCTGTGGCAGAAGAGCGCCACGCGCGCGTGCGACGGCAGCGACTCCGTGAGGCCGACCAGGCGGACGGCGCCTTCCTCGGCGAGCCGGCCGGTCATCGCGTCGACGCCGATCCCGGCGGGCGCGGTGTAGTCGGCCCAGGCGACCACCGCCACGCGCGCGCGGGGCGAGGCCTGCCGCTCGGCGGCGTAGAGGGCCTCGGCCATGCCGGCGGGGGCGGCGTACCGGCGGTGGGTCTTCTGGAAGGTGAGCAGGTTGGTGTCGACGCCGGGCACGATCACCGAGACGCGCCGGGCCCGCTCCAGGTCCCCGAGGACTTCGGCGGCCCGTCCCGTACCGGTCGGGTCGAAGGCGAGGACCTGTCGGCCGGGCCGCATGAGCGAGGCGAAGCGGTCGACGCGGCGCCGGGCCTCGTGCCGGCCCTCGGCGGAGAGCCTGGTGTCGTCGACGCGGCCGCGCTCGGCGGCGTACGCGCGCGCGAGGCTGATCCGGTTGGCCCGGTAGCGCAGGGCGATCGGGGCGCCGTCGAGGTTGCCGACGACGAGCGGGTGCCGGGCGGCGAGCCGGGCGCCGTCCACCGGGGCGAGTGCGGCGAAGAAGGCGGCGACGGTACGGGCCGGGGCGCCCGGGTCGGGCAGCGGACGGGCGTCGATCCGGTCGCGCGCCCAGGCGGCGAGCGCGGCCTCGCGGGACGCCCAGGGCGCCGGCTGGTGCCGGATGGTGGTCCACCCGGTGGTCGCGAGGAGCACGAACACGACGGCGACGGCGAGGAGCGCGCGCGTGGCGACGAGGGCGGGCGAGGAGTCGACGGAGGTCACGGGCGGCCACCCTACGGGGCGAAGATGACGGCACCGGACCTGCAGCGTCCTAGGGGGCGTCCCGCCAGTGCGGGGCGAGCGCCGGGCCGAGGTGGTCGAGGTACTCCTCGGTCAGCGCGCGGATGGCCTCCAGGCTCTGGTCCGTGCCGCGGCCCCACATCTGGCCGGTGACCCGCATCACCCCGCTGAACGCCGCCACGGCGATCCGGGGACGGGGGTCCTCGTCGACGTCGAGGCCCTCGCGCGCGGCGATGATCCGGGCGACGGTCTCCTCCATCTCCGTGGAGCGGCGCAGATGGACGGCGAGCAGCGCGGGCGTCGACTCGATCATGCGGTACGTGCGCAGGTGCAGCTCGACGGGGACGACCTCGGCGATCGCCTCGCCGATGGTGTCCCAGGCGCACA
The DNA here is from genome assembly GCF_053616475.1 of Streptomyces sp. NPDC055815. Classification (NCBI taxonomy): domain Bacteria; kingdom Bacillati; phylum Actinomycetota; class Actinomycetes; order Kitasatosporales; family Streptomycetaceae; genus Streptomyces; species Streptomyces sp. NPDC055815. The sequence continues at coordinate 60,410 of NZ_JBSHDU010000048.1, forward strand.
GGACGGCGTTGCGCATCGCGTCGAGGGGCGCCTCGTCCGGGGGCCGCTGCCCGAGCGCCTCCACGAAGCGCTCCTCCACCATCTGCTGGACGGCGAAGGCGACCTCCTCCTTGGAGGAGAAGTACCGGAAGAAGGTGCGCTGGGAGACCTCCACGGCGTCGACGATCTCGTCGACGGTGGTCCGCTCGTACCCCCGGGTGGTGAAGAGCTCCAGGGCGACCCGGGTGAGTGCGTCGCGCGTGCGCTGCTTCTTCCGCTCGCGCAGTCCGGGCAGGGACACGGGCAGGGTCACGTAGAGGTCCTCTTTCCAGGCATTTCGTCCTGCTCAGCGTACCTGTGAGCTACGTGACAGTTACCGACGCGTGAATCGCTTTGTCAATTGTCAGTGACTGTCATTAGCCTCCTTCTCATGACTAGTCAGACCACCGTGGAAAAGGCCCCGCAGGGTCAGGGGGACACCCGGGAACCCGCTCCGGTCCCGGCGAAAGGACTGCGCGGCCACCCGTGGTTGACGCTCTTCAGCGTGGCCGTCGGCGTGATGATGGTCGCGCTCGACGGCACGATCGTCGCCATCGCCAACCCGGCCATCAAGGAGGACCTCGGCGCCACCCTCGCCCAGGTCCAGTGGATCACCAACGGCTATCTGCTCGCCCTCGCCGTCGCCCTGATCACCGCCGGCAAGCTCGGTGACCGCTTCGGCCACCGGCAGACCTTCCTCATCGGCATAGCCGGCTTCGCCGCCGCCTCCGGCGCGATCGGCCTGTCGCACTCCATCGGCGCCGTGATCGCCTTCCGCGTCCTGCAGGGCCTCTTCGGCGCCCTGCTGATGCCGGCCGCGCTGGGCCTGCTGCGCGCGACCTTCCCCGCCGAGAAGCTGAACATGGCCATCGGCATCTGGGGCATGGTCATCGGCGCCTCCACCGCGGGCGGCCCGATCCTCGGCGGCTTCCTCGTGGAGCACGTCAGCTGGCAGTCCGTCTTCTTCATCAACGTGCCGGTCGGCGTGCTCGCCCTCGTGCTCGGCCTCGTCATCCTCAAGGACCACCGCGCCGAGAACGCGCCGCGCTCCTTCGACCTCCTGGGCATCCTGCTGCTCTCCGGCGCCATGGCCGCCCTCATCTGGGGCATCATCAAGGCCGGTGAGTCCTGGGGCTGGGCGAGCGGCAACACCTGGGGCTGCCTGATCGGCGCCGTGGCCCTGTTCGCGGTCTTCGCCTTCTGGGAGACGAAGGTCAAGGAGCCGCTCATCCCGCTGGGCATGTTCCGCTCCGTGCCGCTCTCGGCCGGTGTGGTGCTGATGGTCCTGATGGCCTTCGCCTTCATGGGCGGCCTGTTCTTCGTGACCTTCTACCTCCAGGGCGTGAAGGGGCTCGGCCCGGTCGACGCCGGTCTGCACCTGCTGCCGCTGACCGCGATGATGATCGTCTCCTCGCCGCTGGCCGGCGCGCTCATCACCAAGTTCGGGCCGCGCGTGCCGCTCGTCGGCGGCATGGTCTGCACGGCCGTCGCGATGTTCGGCATGATCACGCTCACCTCCGGCACCGGCACCCTCGCCATGTCCCTCTGGTTCGCCCTGCTCGGCCTGGGCCTCGCCCCGGTCATGGTCGGCGCGACCGAGGTCATCGTCGGCAACGCCCCCCTCGAGCTCTCCGGCGTGGCCGGCGGTCTGCAGCAGGCCGCCATGCAGGTCGGCGGCGCGCTCGGTACGGCGGTGCTCGGTGCCGTCATGTCCTCCAAGGTCTCCGACACCTTCGCGGGCAACTGGAAGGAGGCCGGCATCCCCGTCCCGGCCGACCCGCGTCTCGAGCAGGCCGCCGAGTTCGGCATGACCCCGCCGGAGCTGGCCCAGGCGCCGGGGATGACCCCCGGCCTCCTCCAGCAGATCACCGGGGTCATCCACGACACCTTCCTCGACGGCATGGGCCTGGCCTTCACCGTCGCCGGCGGCGTCGCCGTCGTCGCGGCCCTCGTGGCCACGCTCACCAAGCGCGGCGAGAACGCGGAGGCGGGCGGCATGGGCGGTCACATCTGACATCGGCCCATCAGGGTTCCCGTAGGGGGCCGTCACCCGTTCGCGTGAACGGGGGCGGCCCCTCTTCCGTTGCCGGGAGACCTCGGCCATTCTCGTGATTACAGAGAGTGACGAAACGGGGGCTCATCAGCATGTATACGAAGACAACGGCTCTGGCGATCGCAGCGGTCCTGACCGCCCTCCTCGCCGTACCCGCGGGCGCCGTACCCGCGGGCGCCGTACCCGCGAGCGCCGCACCCGCGGGCGCCGCACCGGCGAGCGCCGCACCCGCCGGGGGTACGGCTCTCGGGGCCTGTGGACCGGGCCGGCTCTGTCTCTGGCCCAAGCCCGACTTCAAGGGCAGGCCGTGGACGTACGAGCTGGCCACGACCGACATCGACAGCTGCGTCGCCCTGCCGCCGGGCACCTCGGCCCAGTCCCTCGCGAACCGCACGGGGCGGCCGGTCACCACGTACCAGTCGGCGGAGTGCGGGGAGGCGGGGGAGTTCGAGACGTACCCGGGGCGGGGGACCTGGGTGCCGCAGACGGCCTACGAGGTCAGAGCGTTCAAGCTCTGGGAGCGGTAGGCGAGGGGACGTCGCGCGGCTCGGTAGGCCCCGGAGGTTCCGGCGGGGCCGACAGCCGGGCGACCTCGGCCCGCAGCTCCCGGACCTCCCGGGTGAGCGCCTCCAGGAGCTCGGTCTGCCGGCGCTCCACCGCGTCGTCGCGGTCGAAGCGTGAGATGAACCAGGCCGCGATGTTGGCCGTGACGACACCGAGAAGGGCGATGCCCGAGAGCATCAGGCCCACCGCGAGGACCCGGCCGAGACCGGTGGTCGGGGCGTGGTCGCCGTAGCCGACCGTGGTCATCGTGGTGAACGACCACCACACCGCGTCCCCGAGCGTCTTGATGTTGCCGTTCGGGGCGTCCCGTTCCACGTGCAGCACGGCCAGCGAGCCGAACATCATCAGCCCGACCACCGCGCCCGTCACATAGGTGGTGAGCGTTATCTGCGGGGCCATCCGGGCCCGCCGGCCCACGAGGAGGAGCGTGGAGACGACCCGCAGCAGCCGCAGCGGCTGCACCATCGGCAGTATCACCGCGAGCAGGTCCAGCGGATGGCCGCGGACGAAGCGCCAGCGGTCCGGGGCCAGGGCGAGACGGACGAGATAGTCGAGCGCGAAGGCGCCCCAGACGACCCACTCGACGTGGGTGCAGAGCCGATGAACCCACGGCTCGGCGCCGGGAGCCACGATCGGCACCGCGTAGGCGAGGCCGAACGCGACCGCGAGCACCAGGAGCGGTGTCTGGGTGCGCTCTTCCCAGCGCAGCTTCATGACGGGCATGACCGGCATCGTAAGGAATGGAGGGAATGACGAAGGGCGGCGGGACCCACGTCCCACCGCCCTCACCAGCCAAAACGAACGCCCGACCGAACCGGCCTACCTACTGTCCGTCAGCCGTCAGCCGTCAGCCGTCAGGCGTCGCCGCCCGCCGCGCCCGGGTCGGCGGCCGCGACGTCGAGCAGCTGGTAGCGGTCCACGGCCTGCTTCAGGGCCGAGCGCTCGACCTTGCCCTCGCGGGCGAGCTCGGTCAGCACCGCCAGCACGATCGACTGCGCGTCGATGTGGAAGTACCGGCGGGCCGCGCCGCGCGTGTCCGCGAAGCCGAAGCCGTCCGCGCCCAGCGAGGTGTACGAGCCGGGGACCCAGCGGGAGATCTGGTCCGGCACCGTGCGCATCCAGTCCGAGACCGCGACGAACGGGCCCTCGGCGCCCTGGAGCTTGCGGGTCACGTACGGGACGCGCTGCTCCTCGTCCGGGTGGAGCAGGTTGTGCTCCTCGACGGCCACGGCCTCGCGGCGCAGCTCGGTCCAGGAGGTCGCGGACCAGACGTCGGCCTTGACGTTCCACTCCTCGGCGAGGATCCGCTGCGCCTCGATCGCCCACGGCACGGCGACGCCCGAGGCCATGATCTGCGCCGGGATCGTGCCCGCCTCGCCGGCCTTGAGGCGGTGGATGCCCTGGAGGATGCCGTCGACGTCCACGTTCTCCGGCTCGGCCGGGTGCTGGATCGGCTCGTTGTAGACGGTCAGGTAGTAGAAGACGTCCTCGGCCTCGGGGCCGTACATCCGGCGCAGACCGTCCTTGACGATGTGCGCGATCTCGAAGCCGAACGCCGGGTCGTAGGCGATGCAGGCCGGGTTGGTCGAGGCCAGGAGGTGCGAGTGGCCGTCGGCGTGCTGGAGGCCCTCGCCGGTCAGCGTCGTCCGGCCGGCGGTGGCGCCGAGCACGAAGCCGCGCGCCAGCTGGTCGGACATCTGCCAGAACTGGTCGCCGGTCCGCTGGAAGCCGAACATCGAGTAGAAGACGTACACCGGGATCAGCGGCTCGCCGTGCGTGGCGTACGCCGAGCCGGCGGCGATCAGCGAGGCCGTGCAGCCGGCCTCGGAGATGCCGTCGTGCAGCATCTGGCCGCTCGGCGACTCCTTGTAGGCGAGGAGGAGTTCGCGGTCCACCGCCTCGTACTGCTGGCCCAGCGGGTTGTAGATCTTGGCGCTCGGGAAGAACGCGTCCATGCCGAAGGTGCGGTACTCGTCGGGGGCGATCAGCACGAAGCGCTTGCCGATCTCCTTGTCCCGCATGAGGTCCTTCAGGATGCGGACGAAGGCCATCGTGGTGGCGATCGACTGCTGCCCCGAGCCCTTCTTGGCGGCCGCGTAGGCCTTGTCGTCGGGGAGGACCAGCGGCTTCGCGCGCACGACGCGGGTGGGGACGTACCCGCCCAGCGCCTTGCGGCGGTCGTGCATGTACTGGATCTCCTCGGAGTCCCGGCCCGGGTGGTAGTACGGCGGGAGGCCCTCCTCCAGCTGCCGGTCCGTCACCGGGATGTGCAGCCGGTCGCGGAAGCGCTTGAGGTCGTCGACCGTCAGCTTCTTCATCTGGTGGGTCGCGTTGCGGCCCTCGAAGTTCGGGCCGAGCGTCCAGCCCTTGACGGTCTGCGCGAGGATCACGGTCGGCTGGCCGGCGTGGGCCTTCGCCGCCGCGTAGGCCGCGTAGATCTTCTTGTGGTCGTGACCGCCGCGGCCCAGGTGCAGGACCTGCTGGTCCGACATGCCCTCGACCATGGCCCGCAGCCGGTGGTCGTCGCCGAAGAAGTGGTCGCGGATGTAGCCGCCGGTCTCCGTGGCGTACGTCTGGAACTGGCCGTCCGGGGTGGTGTTGAGCTTGTTGACCAGGATGCCGTCGCGGTCCTGCGCGAGCAGCGGGTCCCAGGAGCGGTCCCAGATCAGCTTGATGACGTTCCAGCCGTTGCCACGGAAGGTCGACTCCAGCTCCTGGATGATCTTGCCGTTGCCGCGGACCGGGCCGTCGAGCCGCTGGAGGTTGCAGTTGACGACGAAGGTGAGGTTGTCCAGGCCCTCACGGGCAGCGATGGAGAGCTGGCCGAGCGACTCGACCTCGTCCATCTCGCCGTCGCCGAGGAACGCCCAGACGTGCGACTTGGAGGTGTCGGCGATGCCGCGCGCCTCCATGTACCGGTTCATCCGCGCCTGGTAGATCGCGCCGAGCGGGCCGAGGCCCATCGACACGGTCGGGAACTCCCAGAAGTCCGGCATCAGCCGCGGGTGCGGGTACGACGACAGGCCGTTCGGGAACTTCGACTTCTCCTGGCGGAAGGCGTCGAGCTGCGTCGCGTCCAGCCGGTCGAGGAGGTACGCGCGGGCGTAGATGCCGGGGGAGGCGTGCCCCTGGAAGAAGATCTGGTCGCCGCCGTCGCCCTCGTCCTTGCCGCGGAAGAAGTGGTTGAAGCCGACGTCGTACAGGGAGGCCGAGGAGGCGAAGGTGGCGATGTGACCGCCGACGCCGATGCCCGGGCGCTGGGCGCGCGAGACCATCACGGCCGCGTTCCACCGGGTGGCGTTGAGGACCTTGCGCTCGATCTCCTCGTTGCCGGGGAAGAACGGCTCGTCCTTGGTGGCGATGGTGTTGACGTAGTCCGTGCTGCGCATCTCGGGCACGGCCACGCGCTTCTCGCGGGCCCGCTCGATCAGCCGGAGCATGAGGTAGCGGGCCCGCTCACGGCCCCGCTCGTCGACGGCGGCGTCGAGGGAGTCGAGCCATTCCTGGGTCTCTTCCGGGTCGAAATCCGGGACCTGGCTGGGAAGGCCGCCAATGATGATCGGGTTGCGATCGGATCCGGGAGCCACGCTCTTCCTTCGCTGTTCGGTGGTGCCCACGGGGCCACGGGCTGGTGGGGATGTCCATCGTGTACCCCGCCGACGCCAGACGTCACATTTTCCGAGGGGTAACCCCCGGGGGGTGCCTCGCCCTGCCCTCTCAGATGTCCGGTGCGGTCGATCCGGCTGTTGCGTGCGGTCAAATCGCAACCTTACGCCCAACCCGCGCATGCGTTTCGTCCGGGCGTTCGGCAGACTGAAACCGCAGACGTCAGCAAAACGGGACGAACCATGTGTGCCTGATCGCGGAGGAGGGTCCGACGATGCCGGAAGTTGCGGCGAGACGGCCCCAAACGTCACCGTTTCGGCGGTCTCGGCGGCCGGGTACTTGCGCGATCCGCCCCGGCACGTGTGGACTACGGCCAGCGCCGCGCGCATACGCGCGGCCCACAGGATTTTCCGAATGAGCAGGAGGCAAGCCGTGAGCGCGACCGCGGACCACGCGGAGGAGCGGACCAACCCGGCAGCGAGGCTGGGGTTCGAGCCCGGACAGGTGGTCCAGGAGATCGGCTACGACGACGACGTCGACCAGGATCTCCGTGAAGGCATCGAGTCCGTCATCGGAGCCGACCTCGTGGACGAGGACTACGACGACGTCGCCGACGTCGTCGTGCTGTGGTTCCGGGACGAGGACGGCGATCTCACCGACGCCCTGGTGGACGCCATCGGTCTTCTGGAGGACGGCGGCAACATCTGGCTGCTGACCCCGAAGACCGGCCGCGACGGCTACATCGAGCCGTCCGACATCCAGGATGCCGCGCAGACAGCGGGTCTCTCCCAGACCAAGAGCATCAGCGTCGCCAAGGACTGGACGGGCACCCGCCTGGCCGCCCCCAAGCGCTGATCACCACGCTGCGAGAAGCCCCCGCCGGTCCGCCGGCGGGGGCTTTCGTGCGCAGGCCGTAGGGTGGGTGCCACCCGGGTTCACCGATACGGCCCAAGCCCCCGGGACCCGTCGAAAGGGACGCGTACGCGATGGCGATCGAGGTCGGCACCCAGGCCCCGGAATTCGAGCTCAAGGACAACCACGGCCGGACCGTGCGCCTCTCCGACTTCCGCGGCGAGAAGAACGTGGTGCTGTTCTTCTACCCCTTCGCCTTCACCGGCGTCTGCACCGGTGAGCTGCGCGAGCTCCGCGACCACCTCGCGGCGTTCGTCAACGACGACACCCAGCTCCTCGCCGTCTCCAACGACTCCATCCACACCCTCCGCGTCTTCGGCGACCAGGAGGAGCTCGAGTTCCCGCTGCTCTCCGACTTCTGGCCGCACGGCGAGGCCTCCCGGGCCTACGGCGTCCTCGACGAGGAGAAGGGCTGCGCGGTCCGCGGCAGCTTCGTCATCGACAAGGCGGGCGTGGTCCGCTGGACCGTCGTGAACACCCTGTCGGACGCCCGTGACCTCGGCGACCACCTCAAGGCCCTCGACGCCCTCTGAGCGCCCGCGGGGCCGAATCGTTCCCGACACCCTCGGATTCACCGGGCGAATCGACTGTTTCGACCGGGAACCCGTCACTAGGATCCAGACGTTGATCCGATGCCAACGCACGACTGGGGGCGCTGCCCCTGGAAACCTATGGAGGGACTCGTGGGAGTCAGCCTCAGCAAGGGCGGCAACGTCTCGCTGACCAAGGAGGCCCCTGGCCTCACCGCCGTGACCGTCGGTCTGGGCTGGGACGTCCGCACCACCACCGGTACGGACTTCGACCTCGACGCCAGCGCCATCCTGGTGAGCGAGGCCGGCAAGGTGCGCAACGACCAGGACTTCGTCTTCTTCAACAACCTGAAGAGCGCCGACGGTTCCGTCGAGCACACCGGTGACAACCTCACCGGCGAGGGCGAGGGCGACGACGAGCAGGTCAAGGTCAACCTGGCCGGTGTGCCGGCCGACGTTGCCAAGATCGTCTTCCCGGTCTCGATCTACGACGCCGAGAACCGCCAGCAGTCCTTCGGCCAGGTGCGCAACGCGTTCATCCGCGTCGTGAACCAGGCCGGCGGCGCCGAGATCGCCCGGTACGACCTCTCCGAGGACGCCTCGACCGAGACCGCGATGGTCTTCGGCGAGCTGTACCGCCACGGTGCGGAGTGGAAGTTCCGCGCCGTCGGCCAGGGGTATGCCTCGGGTCTGCGCGGCATCGCGCAGGACTTCGGCGTCAACGTCTGAGCCGAGCACCGTTCGAACCGTCCGGCGCCCC
>NZ_JBSHDU010000049.1:0-65243 GCF_053616475.1 Streptomyces sp. NPDC055815
GCCCCCCGCCCGCCCCCCCCCCCGCCCCCGGGGGCCCCCCCCCCCGCCCCCCCGGCGGCGGCGTCTCGCGTCGGAGGGCCCACCCCTCCACGCGTTCCCGATGACGCGCCATGTGGAATGTCGCGAGTAACTTGCTTTTGAGACCCGGGTTATCGATTTCCGGCCGAAAGAGATATCGAGCTTTACAGATGTAGGCACCAATGACCGACAATGAGCCGGAAGAAGAACGTCCGATTCACTCGGTGGTGCGGCTGAGCGTTCCGCTCACATTGAGGACTTCGTGGCATTCCTGCGCCTGCCGGCCCGTGGCCGGTGTACCGGGCTTCGTACAGGTCACGTTGATGGTCACCGTGTCGTTCTCCGATATCTTGATGGGGGTGACCCAGTGGTAGTCCTGGTTGCGGAACGTCTCCAGCGCGATCGTGGTGATCTTACGGTCGCCGAAGGTGATCGTCATCACCCCTTCGTCGCCCTGGAAGTTGGCGACGACGATGTCCGTGACCCCGAAGACGCTTTTCTCCGGCACCTTGTAGGTGCCGGTCCTGGTCTGCCCGGTGCCCGTCTTCAGGTCGATGGTCGCCGAGCTCTGCTGACCGGCGCCGGTCGCGGTGCCGCCCTCGGTCGAGGAACCCCCGCCCCCGCCCGACCCGGTCGCCGCCCCCGATTTCTGGCCGCCGCCGGGCTTGTTGTTCGTGCCGGTGCCGGGGGACTCTCCGCCCGTCCGGTCGGCGGTCGGGGTGGCACGTGGCCGTACCGCCTCGGTGGCCGCCTCCTCGGCGGCGCTGCGCACCGCGGGACGGACCAGCGCGAACCAGGCGAGCAACAGCGCGAGCAGCGCGGCGAGCACGGCGAGCAGCCACTTCGGGAAGATCGGTATCTGGACGAACTCCGCGTCCAGCGGCGGCCGGACGACGGGCTCGTCCGGGCCGGCCTCCGCGGTCTCCTCCTGCTCGCCGGTCTCGCGGGTGTCCACGGTGAACGGCCGGACCACGGGGTTGCCGAACCACACCGGCCCGGCGGTACGGACCCGCAGCCGGACCTCCGTCGACTCCCCGGGTTCCAGCTTCGGCTCCGCCGGGGCGAAGGCGAACCCCAGTTCCTCGCCGGCCTGGCCGGGGGCGAAGCGCACCTGCACCGGGGTGTTGCCCTGGTTGCGCACGGCCAGCAGATAGCGGCCGCGCAGCCAGCCACGCCGGCGGCGCGGGGTGAGCTCGGTCTTCAGCTCGTGGAACTCCCCGACGTGCACGGTGGTTTCGAGGACCTTGACCGACTCGGGGTGCTCGTTCGGCAGGACCCGGATGCCGAGGGGCGTCTCGCCGGCCCGGATCTCCGGGGAGCGCGGTGGCGCCAGATGGAGCGTCACCGTCTCGGAGGTGCCGGGGTAGAGGGAGACGCGCTCGGGTTCCACGGTGGTCCAGGCGGCGCAGTCGCCGACGACCTTCAGGTCGTACGCCTCGACGATGTCGCTGTCGTTGCGCACGGTCAGGCTGGTGGTGGCGATGTCACCCGGCGTCACGATCACGGCCGGGATGTCGAGGCCGGGCGCACCGGGCCCGGAAGAGGCTGCGGAAGGCGTCACGCCGTCACCGTAGGAAGGTGCCCGGGAGGCGGAGGAGGGACGGGAGGGCAATACGCGGGCAGTGACGCTGCCCGGCAAGCCTCTGTCAACTCCCAAGTAACGATGGGCTCTTACTGTGGTGAGCCGCCTTCGGCGCACCACTGACCCGTGATCGCCTCGCGTTGTACCACTCAGCCCCCCACTGACTCATGAAAACAGGTATCCATGTTCCGCGCAGAGGAGAACGGTCCTGTCATGTCCGACACCACGACACGTGATCTCGTCCAGACCGGCTCGATCCACCGCACCTCTCGCTCCGGTGGCCCGACCCGGGCGAGCGTGGCCGTCTACGCAGCCGACCCCGTGCTGCGGGTCGGTGTCGTCCAGCAACTGCGCCAGCGCCCCGAGGTCGAACTGGTGGACGATGCCGAGGCGGAGCGGGCCCAGGTCTCGCTGGTGGTCGTGGACGGCATCGACGACGACGTGGCCGCCCTGCTGAACCGGCTGCGGTACAACAGCGCCACCCGCACCGCCCTGGTGATAGGCACCCTCGGGGCCGGCGGGCTGCAACGCGTCATCGAGTGCGGTGTGCCGGTGGTGCTGCGCCGCGCCGAGGCCGATCAGGACCAGCTCGTGCGGCTGGTCCTGGCCGCGGCCAACGGCGAGGGGGTGCTGCCCGGCGATCTGCTCGGCGAGCTGCTCAGCCACGTCGGCAATCTCCAGCGCTCGGCGCTCGACCCCGGGGCCCTGTCCCTGTCCACGCTCACCACGCGCGAGGCGGACATGCTGCGCCTGGTGGCGGAGGGCCTGGACACCGCGGAGATCGCCCGCAAGACCTCGTACTCCGAGAGGACCGTCAAGAACGTCCTGCACGAGATCACCACGCGGCTGCAGCTGCGCAACCGGGCCCACGCGGTGGGCTACGCGCTGCGCAACGGGCTGATCTGACAGGCCCGTTGGACGGACCGCCCGACGGTGGAGGGGAAGGCGGCGGTGCCCGAAAGCACACCGCGTGCTTCCCCCGGGTGCGGCCCCCGAGCCCTGCCGTCCCGCGCGCGGCCGGTGGACGGTGGCGGGGGCACATCCAGATGCCGCACCGGACTGCGAAGGGGACCGTGATGGAAACCGCTGGCCCCGGCGGGTGGTACCGCCCGGGGAGAGTCGGCGCCTCGCTCCTGCTGCTGATCCCCCTGCTCGGGGTGACGGCGGCGGCCGGGCCGGGCAGCGCCGAGCCCGCGGCGGCTGCCGACGCCGCGGAAACCCGGGTCGCGTACGCGGGCACCGGCCACCGCAGCCTCGGTGAGGTCGCCTCCACCACCTCCAGCACCCCGCTGTTCGGTGACGGCCCGGTCCACTACGACACGCAGCCGTCCGCCCTCGGCGACCGGATGGTCTTCGCCGGCCGCCGCGACGAGAAGGACCCGCAGATCTATCTGCGGGCCGCCGACGGTTCGGTACGACGGCTCACCAGCGGCATGGACGCGGCGCACCCCCAACTGACCCCCGACGGCCGGTCGGTGGTGTTCGACGCGGCCGAGTCCGCGGGACCGGGCGGCGGGACCCAACGCGACCTGTGGCTGGTGCGCACCGACGGCACCGGCCTGACCCGGCTGACCGACACGTCCGCGAACGAGGAGGACCCGACGGTCTCCCCCGACGGGCAGCGCGTCGCGTACGCCGACGACAGCGACCCACTGGTCGGCCGGCAGATCCACGTCCGGGCCCTGAGCGGTGGCACCGCCACCCGGATCACCGATCCCGCCGACGGCACGGCCTCCGAGCCGGCCTGGAACCCGGTCGACGACGACGTCAACCGCGACTGGATCGCGTACACCGCCACCACGACCGTCAACGGGCAGTCCGTGACCCGGCTGCGGATCACGAACGGGACCGCCGACGAGCCGCTGTTCGGGGGCGCGCAGGCAACCTGGCGGGCCCACGGGGCAGCGTGGCTGCCCGACGGGGACGGTGTGCTGTTCCTCAGCCCCGAGATCACCTGTGAGTGCGAGGGCGACTGGGACCATGTGTTCCGCTCGACCGCCCACTCCGACCAGGTCCCCTCGCTGGTGCTCAACGAGGACCGGAACGTCCTGTCGCCCACCTGGCTCGGTTCCCTCGACGGCGGCGGGGCGGTGGTGGAGCGCACCTCGGCGGCCGACCCGCACGTGGTGACGCTCCAGGACGTCCGGATGGACGGCTCCGACCCACGCGATCTGGGGCCCACGATCCTCGACGAGGATCCCGCGGCCGACACCAACACCGACCCCGCCAAGGACCCGCTGTTCCAGCCCGCGGCCGGCCACGACCCGTGGACCGAGCGGCAGAACTACACGCCCGACGGCCGCCGGATCGTCCTCACCCGCTTCGAGGACGGCGCCGACGGCCGGATCGAGCGGATCTGGACGGCCGACGCCGACGGCTCCGACGCGGCGCCGCTGCCGCTGGCGGGACGCGGCGCGAACGACTGGGACACCGACCCGACGCTCTCCCCGGACGGCAAGCAGCTCGCCTTCACCCGGACTTCGCCGGGCGGCGTCGGTGACGCGGCCGGAGCCAGCCGCATCCTCGTCGCGGACGTCGCCACCGGCGCGATCACCGGCGAGGTCGTGCCGCCGGCCGGACAGCTCCAGGGCCAGGACGCCCAGCCCACCTGGTCCTCCGACGGCACCACCCTGGCCTTCACCCGGAACATGGAGATCAACGGGGGCGGCGGCAACAAGCACGTGTGGACCGTGCCCGTGAACGATCCGACCCGGCAGCGCGACCTGAGCGCCGCCGACTGCCCGGGCGACTGCGAGGTCATCGACGACAGCCCGGCCTTCTCACCGGACGGGCGCGGCATCGCCTTCAACCGCAAGAACGGCGCCGGCCGGATCGACGAGGAGAACGGCATCCTCCTGACGTCCGTGTCCGGCGGCGACTGCCAGGTGCTGCTGCCCACCGCCGCCCGCGGCCGGTCCGGCGCCTGCGGCCGGGAGCTGCCGGACACCACGATCACCGGGCCGCACCAGCCGCGCGACGCCGCCTGGACCGCCGACGGCAGGAGCCTGGTCTTCAGCTCCCGCGCCGAGGCCGCGGTCAACAGCCCCGAGAAGCTGAGCCTCCTGGACGTCGACTCCGGCGACATCACTCCGCTCACCGCCGAACTCGCGGGCCGCCAGAAGGAACCCACCGTCCAGCAGTCCGTGGACCTCGCCGTCCATGCGCCCGGCACCACGCCGGAGGTCACCGTCGGCGACTCCACCACGGTCCGTGTCGACGTGGTCAACAACGGCCCCGCCGCCTCGCCCGGCACCCGGCTGACCGTCGCGCCGCCGACCGGCGTGCGGGTCACCGGGATCAGCCGGCCCGGCGGCACCTGCGACGCCTCCTCGCTCCAGTGCGACCTGGGCGTGGTGGAACCCGGCACCACCGTGCCGGTGGACGTCACGCTCACCGGAGTCACCCCCGGCGACGCCCCGGTCGACTGGTCGGTCACCGGTACGGTCCTGGACCCGCAGCCCAGCGACAACGCGGGCCGGACCGTGGTCCCGGTGCGCGAGGCGACACCGCCCCCCTCGACCCCGCCGCCCACGCCCACCCCGACCCCCACCCCGCCGCCCACGGTGCCCCCGGAGCCCGAGGAGCCGAAGGCCGGGCCCGGGGTCCGGGTCACGGCCCAGCCGAACCCCGGCTATGTCGGCGGGCGCGTCGTGGTGACGTACACCGTCCGCAACGGCCGCAACGCGCTGGCCACCGGACTGCGGCTGAAGATCGGCCTGCCCCCGGGGCTGCCCCACAGCGGGCCGCCCGAGGGCTGCGACCAGAACGGGGTGTGCGCGCTGCCCGACCTCACGCCGGGCGCGAGCACCGTCGTACGGGTCGTGCTCAGCCCGAAGAAGGCGATGACCGGCCAGGTCACCGGCGTGCTCACCACCACCGGCACGGACGCGGACAAGAACGACAACACGGCCGAGGAGCGGCTGCGCATCCTCCAGCCGCGCATCGTCGCGGTGCCGGACATCGGCAAGCCCGGCTTCGTCACCTCCGTGCGCGGCAAGGACTTCCCGCCGGGAGTGCCGGTGACGTTCACGTGGAACCCGGGGATCACCGCGGCCGCGGCGCCCACGATCCCGAAGACCGACGGCACGTTCATCGGCCAGCTGCTCATCCTCGCCAAGGACCGGACCGGGCCGCGCACCATCACCGCCGCCGGACCCGGATTCTCCCCGGTGAAGACCGACTTCCTGGTCGTCACCGGCACGGTGCAGCCGCCGGACGAGGTGACCCGCCGGTGATCCACGAGGTCGACGAGGGCCTGCGGCGGCTGCTCGCCGAGAGCGGTCTGGAGGCATCGGGCATCGAGGTGGTCTTCGACGCCCCCACCAGGGACTGGGCGGCCCGACGCAGCGCCCCGACGGTCTGCGTCTTCCTGTACGACATCCGCGAGGACGCCGTACGACGCGGTACCGGTGCCGGGGAGGTGTACGACGAGGACGGACACCTCGTCGCCCGGCGCTCCCCGCCGCGCTGGTTCCAGCTGACCTATCTGGTCACGGCCTGGGCGAGTCGCCCGCAGGACGAGCACCGGCTGCTGTCCCAGGTGCTCGGCGCGCTGGTCGCGCACGACACGGTGCCCGCCGGGCTGCTCACCGGCTCGCTCGCCGAACTCGGCCTGACCGTGGGCCTGGATTCCGCCGGGACGGGCATGGACGCGCCGGCCGCCGCGGACGTCTGGTCGGCGCTCGGCGGAGAGCTGAAGGCGTCGCTCGGGGTACGGGTGCGGGCACCGCTCGCCGGTGTGACCAGGGCCGCCGCGCCGCCCGTCACCGAAGGCCTCGTCGTGCGCTCCGCCGCCGCCCGCGAGGGCGAGGAGACGAGCCCGGGCCGCCGGCTGCGCTACACGGAGGCCACCGACCCCGGCCCCGACGGGTTCACCGGGCCCCGTGAACGGCCGCCCGCCCCGGCGCGCAGGCGGCGTAGGGGGGATCGGCAGGCGTGACGTACACCGTGGAACCCGCGGTCGGGGGCGGTGCCGGCGCGGGAGGGGACACCGGTGTGGATCCCCTGTGGGAGCGGCTCGGTGCCGTCGAGGCGCGGGTACGGGAGGCCGTGGCGGTACGACGGTCCGCGGACCCCGATCCCGACGATCCCTACCGGGGCCAGTACCTCACCCCGGAAGCGGCGGCGCGGATCCTGGACGAGCCGGGTGGGCTGGACATGCCCGCCCAGGGACTCTGGCAGCCGCCGGCGGGGTCCGCGCTCGACGGACTCGTCCGGCGGTTCGGGCTGTCCTCGCTCGACCTGGACCTGCTGCTGGTCGCGATGGCACCCGACCTGGACGCGCGGTTCGAGCGGCTCTACGGCTACCTCAACGACGACCTGACACGCCGTCGGCCCACGGTCGGGCTCGCGCTGGAGCTGTGCGGACTCGGCGGCGCCTCGCCCGCCCGGTTCCGCCTCGCCCCCGGGGCGCCGCTGATCGCACACGGTCTGGTGGAGGTCACCGAGCCGGAGCGGCCGCCGCTGTCCCGTGTCCTGGCCGTCCCCGACCGGGTCACCGCGCACCTCCTGGGCGGCACACGGCCCGACGCCCGGCTCGCCGGTGTGCTCGGCGAGGCCCGGGAGGACCCGACCGCCGAGGCCGCGGACGTCCACCGCGCGGCGGCCGCGGCCGGCACCGGCGTCGGTCTCGTCCATCTGCGCAGCCGGGGCGGCGACGCCGAGGGGCTGGCCACCGCCGCCCTGCACGCGGCCGGACTCGGCCCGCTCGTCCTGGACGCGGTGGCGCTCGCCCGGCGCTCGGCCGACGTGCCGGCACTCGCCCGGGTGATCGCCCTCGAAGCCCGGCTGACCGGCGCCGGTGTGGTCCTCGGCCCGCTGGCCGCGTTGCCCGGAGAACCCGCCGAACGAGCCCGAACCCTCTCGTCGTTGTGCGCCGAACTACGCGGCATCCCCCTGTTCACCCACGGCACGACCGGCTGGGATCCGGCATGGGCGGCCGACACCCCCGTCGTGCTGAACGTCGAGGCACCCTCCCCGGAACGACAGGCCGCACGCTGGCGCCACGCGCTGGACCGGGCCGCCGGTGACGCCGTGACCGGTGACGTCGAGGCGCTCGCCCGGGCCGTCGCCGCGCATCGCCTGGACTCCGGGCAGCTGCGCCGGGCCGCCGACGCGGCGGTGCGGACAGCCACCATCGAGGGACGGCAGGTGGGCCCCGACGATCTGCGCACCGCCGTACGGGCGCAGAACGGCGCCGGGCTTGACCGGCTCGCCCGGCGCGTCGAGCCGGGGGTCGGCTGGGACGATCTGGTGCTGCCGCCGACCACCCACCGCCGGCTGCGTGAACTCGCGCTGCGCGCCCGCCACCGCGAGCAGGTGCTCGGGCAGTGGGGGATGCGGCCCGGCGGCGGCCGGGGCCGCGGTGTCATCGCGCTGTTCGCCGGCGAGTCGGGCACCGGCAAGACCATGTCCGCCGAGGTCGTCGCCGCGGACCTGGGCATGGACCTGTACGTGGTGGATCTGTCCACGGTCGTCGACAAGTACATCGGGGAGACCGAGAAGAACCTGGAGCGGATCTTCACCGAGGCGTCGGCGGTCAACGCGGTGCTGCTCTTCGACGAGGCCGACGCGATCTTCGGCAAGCGCTCGGAGGTGAAGGACGCCCACGACCGGCACGCCAACATCGAGTCGGCGTATCTGCTGCAGCGCATGGAGTCGTTCGACGGGATCGCGGTGCTGACCACCAACCTGCGGGCCAACCTGGACGAGGCGTTCACCCGCCGCCTCGACGTGGTCGCGGACTTCCCGGTGCCGGACGCCGGCCAGCGCCTCGCCCTGTGGGACCGGTGCCTGGGCGACCGGCTGCCCCGGGGCGACGACCTGGACCTCGCCTTCTGCGCCGACCGCTTCGAACTGGCCGGCGGCTCGATCCGCGCCTGCGCGGTCACCGCCGCCTATCTCGCGGCCGAGTCCGGCGAGCCGCTCACCATGGGGCAGACGGTGACCGCGATCGCCCAGGAGTACCGCAAGCTCGGACGGCTGGTCCTGGAGGGCGAGTTCGGGCCGTACCTGGCGCAGGCCGCCGGCGTCTGAGGCGACCGGTCCGGGGTCAGGACCTGGACCTCCTCGTGGCCTTGCTGAGGTCCACGCTGTTGGGCAGCATCGCCTGCGGACGCAGGAGGTCCTTGAGGAGGAACGTCATCAGCTCCGTGCCGGACATGCTCTTCAGCCGGTTCGCCAACGCGGGATTGGCGTCCTCCATCCGCATGATCTCCAGCACCGCCCGGTCCACCAGGCCGGGAACGATGTCCCTGCCCCTCAGGGTGTTGGAGCGGATCCGCTCCTTGTACTCCTTCTCCTTCCGGTGGCCGGCGCCGTAGGTCATCGTGCTGAACCGGTCAGCCGCGACCTCGCCCTTGACGACGGGGAGCAGGCCGGCCCGCTCCGGGTCCGTCTCCTGTGCCTTGGCCTGCGTGACGAGGTCCGTCATGTCGAGGTCCGTCTTGTTCATCCCGCGGTCGAAACTCCGCACGGGCCGGGAGAACTTCTGGGGCATCTTGTCCATGCGGGTGGGCAGTTCACTCTTGAAGGCCGTGGGTTCGGTGGGGGCGGCCTTGATCACGGGATACTCACGCTGGGCGAAGTCGCTGAGCATGAGCCAGCCCTGGGACTCCAGGGGCGAGTCCGCGAGCGGGATCTCGAACCGGACCTTCCCGAACCGGGTGTCGCGGAACTCGCTGCCCGGTGCCTCCAGGAAGAAGAAGACGAAGCCCTCGTTCGCCAGGACGTGTGCGTCGTAGCCCCCCGAGTTGTTGGCCGCGTCGGGGTCGTCCTTCATGAGCTCCGTCTTCGACTTGATCTGGTTCGCCTGCGACAGCAGGTCGGCCCGGGCCTCGTCCTTGGTGTAGTGGCACAGCACGCTCTGCCGCAGCGCGGCCGTCAGGTTCCGTTCGACGCCGCTCATCCAGTCCTTGCGCCCGCGGGTGTTGATCTCGTTGGCCATACCGGCCCGGTTCATCTCGGAGAGTTCGCGGAAATAGCTCGGCCCGTTCATGGCGAACGCCACGGCGCTGTCGGCCCAGGTCTCCTCGTTCCAGAGCAGGCCGCGCGCGGTCATCGCCTCGAAGGGAGCGCGTGCTTCGGCGGGGAAGTCGGCGTCCCTGCCGATCTGTTCGGTCACCAGGTTGTTCTCGGCCTTGAGAGCCGCGCGGGCCTGGGTCAGGAAGTGCCGGGCGGCGCTCCCGGACTCCGCGGTGAGTTTCTCCTCGGCGCTGCCGACCGCCACCAGCAGTGTCACCAGCGCCATCGCACAGTGCATCGGGTCGCGCCGGGGATCCGCGTCGTACGCCTTGATGCCCTCGCGGATCTCCGCCAGCTCGGGAGACTCCTGCGCGGGCGTGCTCCCCCAGGCCTTGAGGAAGGTCTTCAGGGGGTTGCCGTCCGACCCGACCGCCGGCAGCTTGTCCGAGAGCGCCTCATGGCCCTTGCGCTGGATCACCGCCGCCCCGGAGGGCACCGGCCCGGAGTGCTCCGCGGTGCGCCCTTCCGCCCGCTGCACGGGTGCGGGCCCCGCCATGATCCGGTGCGCGTTCGCCTCGGCCTCCCGTTCGAACCGGTCCGAAGGGTCGGAGACGCGCAGGCCGTTGCCGTGATCGGTGCCCGCGACCGGCCCCTGCCGCTGCTGGACGACGTGGGTGAGTTCATGGGCCAGGGTGTGCTTGTCGCCGCCACCCTCGCCGAGGACGACATGGCTGCCGGAGGTGTAGGCACGCGCGCCGACGGAACGGGCCGAGCGGGCCGCCGAGGCGCCGGTGTGCAGCCGTACGTCGGAGAAGTCGGTGTCGAACCGGGACTCCATCTCCTGGCGGACCGGCCCGGCGAGGGGTCGGCCCGCCGAACGCAGGACGTCGTGCACCTCGGTGCCGGGCTGCTCCGGGGCTTCTGCCGTGCGCGCGCGGCGGGCGATCATGCCGGTCGCCGCGGCGTTGCCCGCCGTGCCCTGGGCGGCCTGGAGCACGGCGGCCGTGAGCGGGGGCGGTACGGCGGCGCCGTTCCCGGACGTCTCCCGTCGGGCGCCGGCCTGGCCGCGGGCCGGTTCCTGGTCCTCGCTCCGGCCGGTGCGCGGCTTGGAAGTCTGCACCTGCTGCCTCCTCGTCGGCGCCCATGCTGCGGCTCTCCAGTTCATCGCGGGGGCGAGCGGAGCGTCCAGGTCCGAAGGGGCAGCGCGAGGGCAACGGCGGGCGACGTCGGGACGGTCGATCCGGGGCGTCCGTAAAGGCAGGCGTATTGCCCTCGGGCAGGTCCGCAGGTCCCTGCCGCTCCGCCGGTACGCCGCGCAGACTCGGCCTGGACACAGGTGACCGCAAGGACGTTAAGGAGCGAGCATGCCGACGTACCTCACCCCGGGCGTATACGTGGAGGAGGTGCAGTCCGGTGCCCGACCGATCGAAGGGGTCGGCACGGCCGTCGCCGCGTTCGTCGGCTTCGCCGAGAAGGGCCCGTTCCACGTGCCGACGCTGGTCACCAGCTGGGACCAGTATTCCCAGGTGTTCGGCGGCTTCACCGAGGGCACCTATCTCGCCCACGCGCTCTACGGGTACTTCTCCAACGGCGGCGGCGCCGCGTACGTGGTGCGCATCGGCGGGGCGGCCGAGGCCGCCCCGGGCCCGTCGGCCCATGGCGGCCGGCAGCCGAAGGCGGCTGCGCCGGTCGAACTCGGCGGCTTCCTGATCGCGGCCAGGCCGGGCGTGACCAGGGTGTCGGTGGAGGTCGCCGACGTGGACGGCGAGAACCCGCCGGAGGACCGCTTCAAGCTCCTGGTCCGGCGCGGCGACGAGGTGGTGGAGACGTACGACGCCTCCCCCCGCAAGAACGTCAAGGGCTACCTGGTCACCCAGGCCCGCGCCTCCAAGCTGATCGAGGTCACCGAGCAGCGCGGCGCCACCCAGGCCAAGCCCGCCGCCCAGACCCTCGCGATCCCTGACGCCGCCGGCGCGCCCGCCTCCGACGGCTCCGGTGTGCCGGCACGCATCGACCCCGCCGAGTACGTCGGCGACGCGGCGGCCCGTACCGGGTTCGGCGGTCTGGAGACCATCGACGAGATCACCATGGTCGCGGTGCCCGATCTGATGGGCGCCTACCAGCGCGGCGACATCGATGCCGAGGGCGTGCGCACCGTGCAGCTCGCCGTCATCTCGCACTGCGAGCAGATGGGCGACCGCGTGGCCGTCCTGGACGCCCCGCCCGGGCTCAACGCCCAGCAGGTGCGCACCTGGCGCAACGACGAGGCGGGCTACGACTCCCGGTACGCCACCCTCTACTACCCGTGGGTGCGGGTCTTCGACCCGGCCCTCGGACGCAACACCACCGTCCCGCCGAGCGGTCACGTCGCCGGAGTGTGGGCGCGCAGCGACGCCGAGCGCGGTGTGCACAAGGCGCCGGCGAACGAGGTGATCCGCGGCGCGGTCGACCTCGAACTCCGACTCAGCAAGGGCGAGCAGGACCTGCTCAACCCGATCGGCGTGAACTGCATCCGGGCCTTCCCCGGCCGCGGCATCCGGATCTGGGGCGCCCGCACGCTCTCCTCCGACCCGGCCTGGCGCTACCTGAACGTACGCCGCCTGTTCAACTACCTGGAGGAGTCCATCCTCCTGGGCACCCAGTGGGTCGTGTTCGAGCCCAACGACGACCGGCTGTGGTCCAGCATCCGTCGCAACGTCACCGCGTTCCTCACCGAGGAATGGCGCAGGGGCGCGCTGTTCGGTCGTACCGCCGACGAGGCGTTCTACGTCAAGTGCGACCGCGACAACAACCCGCAGGAGTCCATCGATCAGGGCCGGGTCGTCTGCGAGATCGGCGTCTCGCCGGTCAAGCCCGCCGAGTTCGTGGTCTTCCGGCTGGCCCAGTTCTCCGACACCACCAGCCTCATCGACGAGTGATCCGCGAGTCCGGTTCTGTAAGGAAAGGTTGACAGACAGTCATGGCAACGGGCGATGCTCTTTCCACTCACGTCTTCGGCGTGCAGCTCGGCGGATACCTGGTGGAGTCCATCCAGGAGATCAGCGGGTTCACCGTCGAAGAGGATGTCGTCGAGGTCAAGCAGGTCACCGCGGAGGGCAAGCAGATCATCCGCAAGCAGCCGGGTGCCCGGCAGGCCGGTGAGATCACGATCACGCGGGGACTCGACCAGAGCAGCGAGTTCACCCAGTGGATCAAGGAGACCCTGAACAACGGCGCCGTCAACACCGCGCGGCAGAACCTCACCATCGAGATCAAGGACACCGAGGGCAACACCGTCCGCCGTATCCAGCTGATGCAGGGCTGGGCCTCCAAGTGGGAGGGCCCCTCCCTGAAGGCGGGCGAGTCGTCCCCGGCCACCGAGTCGGTCACGATCACGTTCGAGGAGATCGTCGTCGAATGAGACGCCGTACGGTGACAGCGGGCAGCCTGGAGGATCTCCTCCAGGTCGCGGCGCCCGCCCAGGCGCCGGAGCAGACGGCGGCCCCCGCCCCGCCGCGCCGTGAGGACGACAACAGCGGGCTGCGCACGGAGTTCGAGTTCGAGCTGCCGCGCGGGTACGTCGACGAGGCGGGCACCGTGCACCGGTACGGCTCGATGCGGCTGGCCACGGCCCGCGACGAACTGCGGCCGCAGATCGACCTGCGGGTCAAGGAGAACCCGGCGTACCTGAGCGTGGTGCTGCTGAGCCAGGTGATCACCCGGCTCGGCACGATCACGGATGTGCACGCCGGGATCGTCGAGCGGATGTACGCCACAGACGTGGCGTTCCTCCAGGACTTCTACCGCCGCGTCAACAGCGAGGGCCACACCCGCGCGGCGGTCACCTGCCCGCACTGCGAGGGCGGCTTCGAGGTCGACCTCTCGGGTGGGCGCCTGGGGGAATCGTGACGTACGCCCTTCCCCGGCTCCGGGAGGAGATCGCGTACATCGCCTACCACTTCCACTGGGAGCGCGAGGAGATCCTCGATCTCACGCATGGTGAACGCCGGCAGTGGGTGACCGAGATCGCCCGTATCAACACCCGTATGAACGAAAGCGGTTGAGTAGATGGCATGGCGGGACAGGCTGCGCCGCCGCGCCGGGGCGGGCGGGTCGGGGGCCCGGGGCTCCGTCGTGCCCGGGGGCTCCGATGCCGGTGGCGACGGCGGCGCGGATCCTTCGGGTGCATCGGGTGCATCGGGTCCTGTGGGTTCCTCCGTACCCGGCGACTGGGACGGTGGTTGGCGCCGCACCGCCGCACCTCGGCTGACGGTCTCCCGTGCTCCGTTGGGCGTGAGTGACGGCCTCACCTTCCGCGCGGCGCTCGCCGCCTGGCAGAACCCGTCCTTCGACAGCGGGCTCGGGCATGCGCTGCTGCCGACGGCTCCCGCTGGGCTGGTGCGGGGTGTGGCTCGCCCGGCCGGCCCGCGCGCTGTGAGCGTTGACGGGGGGCCGCTGGTTCTTCGGGCGGTGCGGACGGAAGGGGGCGAGGAGTCGGAGGACGGGGCGCAGGGGGATTCTCGCTCGAAGTCGAAGTCGACGTCGGCGTCGGCGTCGGCGTCGGTACGTCCGTCTCGTGACATCGCGTCGCCCGTGGTTTCCCCCAGTGTCCTTTCCTCCCCGGCTCCCGCCGTCCAACGGGCCGTTGCTCCGCCGGCCGCCGCGCCGATTCCGCTCGTGCGACGTGTCGCGGTGATCCCCGGGGCGGTCGGACCGTCCGTCCAGCGTGCCGCGAAGGGGGCGCCGGAGACGGGTGCGGAGGTGTCCCTCCCCGCCGTCCAGCCACGGTCGGTGAGGCCCCACTTGACGGTCGCCCCCCGGGTGACGGGGCCAGTACGCCATGTCCCTGCCCTGAGGTCTGCGGTGGTCGCCGAGACGGCCGCACCGAGCACGCCCGGACAACGTGCGGCAGACCGGCCGCCGTTGGGTGCGCCGCCGGCGGAGGATGCCTCCGCCGTGCCTGCGGCGGGACCTGTGCCTGCTGTGGGACCCGTGCCCGGTCCGGTGCTTCCCGTGGTTCAGCGGCAGGTCGAGGACGCGCGGAGTTCCTCCGACGGCCCCGCGCCGAGCGCTGCCGTGCAGCGTGCGGGAAACCGGCCGCCGTTGGGTGCGCCGCCGGTGGAGGATTCCTTCGTCGCGCCTGCTGTGGGACCCGTGCCTGCTGCGGGACCCGTGCCCGGTCCGGTGCTTCCCGTGGTTCAGCGGCAGGCCGAGGACGCCCGGAGTTCCTCCGACAGCCCCGCGCCGAGCGCTGCCGTGCAGCGTGCGGGAAGTCTTCCGACGTTGGGTGCGCCGCCGGTGGAGGACGCCCGGAGTTCCTCCGGCAGCCCTGCGCCGAGCGCCCCCGTGCAGCGCACTGGAAGCCGACCCCCATTGGGTGCACCGCTCCCAGAACTGCCGTCCACGGCCGCGCCGTTGGTGAAGGACACCCCGGCCGAGCCCGTATCCGGTCCAGTGCTTCCCGTGGTTCAGCGGCAGGCAGAGGACGCCCAGGGTGCCTCCGGCGGCCCCGCCCCGGGCCCGTCGTCGGGTCCGCAGCGTTCCGGTGCGCGTGCGCGTGTGCGCGGCGGCCTGGGGGCGCCTCTGCCCGCGATGCCGGCCAGCGCCGGTCTGCCCGGCTCCGCCGCGTCCGGGGCCCGATCCTCCCGTACGGCGTCCGGGCCCGGCATCCAGCGCACACCGGCATCGCCCGCGCCGGGCGGGGACCGTACGCCGCCCACGGAGCCCGCCTCGGATACGGCACGCCACGCACCGTTGCTGGGGTCGGTCGACGTCCAGCGCCACCTCGCGGACCACCCGGCGCCCCAGGGCGGCAGCCCCACGGACCACGGAACCGGCCCAGCCACGCCGTTGGTGACGCCGTCCCAGGGCGCGGCGTCTCAGGCTCCGGCGGGCACAGTCGTACGGCCCGGGGCGGTGCACCCCGGTCCCGGTCCCGGGGACGGACGTCCCCCGAGCCCCAGCGGCCCGGCCCCGGTCGTCGTTGCGCGCCGCGCGGCCGAACCCATGGCAGGCGCTCGCCCCGCGACCGGATCCACCGGCGGCCCCCGCACCGCAGCCCCCTCCCTCCCGGTGGCCCGCCGCACCCTCGCGCTGCTGCCCGCACGGCCCCTCACCCTCAGCACCCTGGCGCCGGAAGGCCTGGCACCGTCCGCCGCGTCGCGCCCCGTCGGCGGTCCTCCCGTGGTGGCGGCGCGTTGGAGCGGGCGGGACATCCCCGGCGGCGGCACCCCCGCAGCGTCCAACCGGTCGCCCGCGCACCCCGCACACCCCGCGCCGCCACCGTCCGCGGGCGCCGCTGCGACCCCGCCGGTCCAACGAGCCGTGACCGCGCACGCGCCGCACCACCCGGGCGTACCGGCAACCGGCTCGGCCGTACGAGCGACCGGCGCCCCCGGTGTCGTCCAGCGAGTCGTCCCGCTCGTCAAGCCCGCACCGCCCGGCGGGGGAGTGCCCGGTACGGCGGCGGTCCCCCCGGCGCGGCCCCTGCCGGTCACGCCCCCGATGACGCCGCCCCTCGCGAATGGCCCGTCGACAGCCGTGGCACAGGCGGCGCCCATCCCCGTGGTCCGGCCGCGGGTCGTGACACCGGTCGCCCGATCGGCGAGCGGCGGCGGCAACGGCCCTGCGGTGCCCGAGGTGCAGCGTGCGACATCCGGCTCGGGCAAGGCCGTACCCGACGTACCCGACGTACCCGGCGTGTCCAAGGGCGTACCGGCGATGGCGGTGCCCGCGGCGCGTGGCAAGCAGCAGTACTCCGGGACGGCCTCCGCCTCCGCGTCCGGCCGGCGCACGGAGCGGTCCGCCGACGCGGCGCAGGAGCCCGGTCTCGACCTGGACGACCTCGCGCGTCGCCTGCTCGACCCGATGGCCCGCCTGCTGCGCACGGAACTGCGGCGCGGCCGGGAGCGTACGGGCCGCCCCTACGACGGACGCCGCTGAGGGCACGGCACGGAACGGATGACGGACGGATGACGGACAACATCTTCGCGAGCAGCGTGTTCTTCCGGCTCGCGATCGGCGGCAATGATCTGGGCGCCTTCCACACCTGCTCCGGCATGGGTGCCGAGGTGGAGATCGAGACCTATGCCGAGGGGGGCAACAACGGCTTCACCCATCACCTGCCCGGCCGGGTGACCTGGTCGAACATCACGCTCACCCGGCCGGTCACCGCCGACACCGCGAAGATCGCCCGCTGGCTCGACGAGACGCTGAAGCGGGTGGAGCCCAAGGACGGCGAGATCGTGGCGCTGCGGCCGGATCTGTCGCGGATCATCAGCTGGCAGGTGTTCGGGATCGTCCCGGTGCGCTGGCAGGGCCCGTCCTTCGACCCCAGCAGCTCGCAGGCGGCGGTGGAGACCCTGGAGATCGCCCACGAGGGACTGCGACCGTCCTGACCATCCCTCGCGTCCCCGTCTCCGTACAGCGCCTCGGAAAGGAATCCGGCCATGTCCCCAGCGTCCCGCTCCAGTCGGGCCAGGGCCCAGCTGACGTTGAAGGAGCCCCCGGCCTCCGTCGGCGCCAAGCCCGGCGGGACGCTCGCGCGGCTGAACCTCCAGTTCAACCCGTCCACCCTGGAGTTGCGCAAGACCACCGAGTGGCGGCGTTCTCCGTCGCGGATGGCGGAGGAGTCGGCGCTGCCCGAGTTCGTCGGCAGTGGCCCGCGCGAGCTGAGTCTTGAGGTGTTCCTGGACGCCACCGCCACCCACGACAACTCCGTGGAGCAGGCGGTGGAGAAGCTGATGAAGGCGTGTGTGCCGACGAAGGCGAGCCTGGGGCGCAAGAAGCCGGCGAGCCCGTGGGTGCGGTTCGAGTGGGGCAGTGCGCGGACGACGTCGTTCGACGGGGTGCTGTCCAGCCTGTCGGTGACGTACACGCTGTTCGACGTGGACGGCAAGCCGCTGCGGGCGACCTGCCGACTGTCGATCGAGGAGGCGAGCGTCGGTCCGGCGGGGCAGAACCCGACGTCCGGCTCGCGCACCGGGCGCAGTACGCACATCGTCGTGGCGGGCGACAGCCTGGCGCTGCTGGCGTGGCGGGAGTACGGCGACGCGACGGCCTGGCGCGTCATCGCGGAGGCCAATGACATCGACGACCCGATGGCGCTCGTGCCCGGCAGCGAACTGGTGCTGCCGGCGACGAGCGACGCGGGCACTGAGGAGGAGCAGTGAGTGGCGGGGCACGGGACGGCCGGTCCTTCGCGGCGGATCCCATCGTGGAGATGCCCGGCGAGCTGCCGCCCGTCTGGGCCGCTCAGCTGGTGAGCTGCGTGGTCGACGAGAACGTGGGCCTGCCGGACGCGGCGGTTCTCACGTTCCGCGATCCCGATCACGAGTTCCTGAAGAAGACCGGCATCACCATCGGCACCCCGCTCAGGGTCTCCGTGGTCACCGTGACCGGGCAGGCGCGCGAGCGGCTGTTCAACGGTGAGGTGACGGCCCTGGAGGTGGACCGGGACCGCACCGGCTCGTTCACGGTGGTGCGTGCCTACTCCAAGGCGCACCGCCTCCAGCGCGGCCGGAAGGTGGTGGCGTACCGGAACATGACGGCGGGGGCCATCGTCCGCAAGGTGGCCGCCGGGGCGGGCCTGGCCTGCGGCACCGTGCAGGCCGCGCCGGTCACCTACCAGCAGCTGTCCCAGGCGAACGTCTCCGACTGGGACTTCCTTCAGTTCCTGGCCGCCGAGAGCGGCGCGCACGTGCGTGTCGACGACAAGGGGCTGCTCCAGTTCACCAAGCCCCAGAAGGCGTCCGGGGCGCCCGCGCCGTCCACGTCGGCTGCTCGGAACCCGATGGTGCTGGAGTACGGGCGCAATCTGCTGGCGCTGCGGGCCTCCTTGTCGGCGGCGGACGGCGCGCAGCAGGTGGAGGTGCGCGGCTGGGACGTCACCACCAAGCGGCCCCTGGTGGCCCGGCAGCCGTCGGTCGACAGCGACACGGTGGTGCCGGGGCTGAGCCCGGCGCTCGCCGCCCGGTTCGGCAAGGCGTCGAAGCTGACCGTCACCGACACCCCGTACCGCACCCAGGCCGAGACGAAGGCGGTCGCGGACGCGGTGGCCGGTCAAGTGAGTGCGGGCTTCGGCGAGTTGGAGGTGCTGGCCGAGGGCAACCCGATGCTGCGGGCGGGCAAGCCCCTCGCGCTCGGCAACGTCGGGCAGGCCTTCTCCGGCAAGTACACGGCGACTGCGGTGCAGCATGTCCTCGAACCGCACGGCGGATACCGTACGACGGTGTGGGTGAGCGCCAGCCCGGACCGCTCCCTGACCGGCCTGGTCACCGGCGCCAACGCGCCCTCCCGGGGACCGCGCATGCCGGGCCTGGCGATCGGCGTGGTGACGGACGTGCGCGAGCCGGCCGGCTCCGAGCGCGGCGCCGTGAAGCTCAGGTTCCCCTGGCTGGACGACACGTACGTCACCGACTGGGTGCGCACCGTGCAGTGGGGCGGCAAGGGCGGCGGCGGGGTGGTGAGCCCCGAGGTCAACGACGAGGTGCTGGTCGGCTTCGAACAGGGCCTGCTGGACAGCCCGTACGTCATCGGAGGGCTCTACAACGGCGTGGACAAGCCCTCGCCGCACGACGTCCCGCTGATCGACAAGACGACCGGAAAGGTCAACCGCCGTTCCATCGTGTCGCGTTCGGGGCATCGCGTGGAGCTGCTCGACGCGCGGGCACCGGGACGCTCCGGGGTGCGGATGATGTCCGCCGACGAGCGCCTCGAGGTCTTCCTCGACAACCGGCGGGACCGGATCGAGATGACGGTGTACGCGGGCAAGAGCCGGCAGGTGCTCAGCTCCGTCGTGCTCGACAAACAGGGCATCACCCTGGACGCGGGACGGGGGAACGTGAACGTGTCGGGCGCCAACGTGGACATCAACGGCAGGGTCGGGGTGAAGATCGGCGGCCGCACGGTGGATGTCACCGGCGCCACGGGCGTCACCGTCGACGGCGGTCTGCTCGGAGTCCTCAAGGCCAAGCTCATCCGCATCAACTGATCACCCTTCGAGAGGAGCTCCCCATGCCCGCCGCAGCCCGTACCGGCGACCCCACCAACCACGGCGGGGTGATCGCCACCCCGCCGCCCGCCGCCGCCAGGGCGGTCGCGACCGTGCTGATCGGGGGCCGGCCCGCCGCCGTCGTAGGCAGCCTGCACACGTGTGCGATGCCGCCGCACCTCGCCCTGGGACCGGCCAACGTGATCACGCCCAACCCGGCCGGTCTCACCTCGGGACAGGTCCTCATCGGCGGGCTGCCGGCCGCGCGGGCCCGCGACCAGACGGCGTGCGGCGCGGTGATCGTCACCGGCGCCCCCGACGTTCTGATCGGAGGCGTGTGATGAGCGAGCGGTTCATCGGCCGTGGCTGGGCGTTCCCGCTGCGCGTCGGCCCGACCGGCGGGATCGCCCTGGTCGAACGGGAGCGGGAGATCGAGGAGGCGATCCGCCTGGTGCTCGGCACCGCGCCCGGCGAACGCCCCATGCGCCCCGAGTTCGGCTGCGGCATCCACGACTACGTCTTCGCCCCCGGCGACGGCGCCACCGCCGGCCGTATCGCCCAGCAGGTGCGCGAGGCACTGGAGCGGTGGGAGCCGCGGATCTCGGTCGACGACGTGG
The DNA here is from genome assembly GCF_053616475.1 of Streptomyces sp. NPDC055815. Classification (NCBI taxonomy): domain Bacteria; kingdom Bacillati; phylum Actinomycetota; class Actinomycetes; order Kitasatosporales; family Streptomycetaceae; genus Streptomyces; species Streptomyces sp. NPDC055815. The sequence continues at coordinate 20,150 of NZ_JBSHDU010000049.1, forward strand.
TCGTCGCCTTCGACGCGGTCGAGGACGGCACCCTCTACATCGACGTGCACTACACCCTGCGTTCCACCAACGACCGGCGCAACCTGGTCTTTCCCTTCTACACGATCCCCTCCGAGGAGGGGGCCGAGGAAGCAGGCGCGGCCTGATGGCGCTGCCCTCCCCGAACCTGGACGACCGGCGGTTCCAGCAACTCGTCGACGAGGCGAAGCGATACGTGCAGCAGCGCGCCCCGGAGTGGACCGACCACAACGTCTCCGACCCGGGCGTCACTCTGATCGAGACGTTCGCCTACCTGGTGGACCAGTTGCTGTACCGGCTGAACAGGGTCACCGAAAAGAACTACACCGCGTTCCTGGACCTGTTGGGCATCCGGCTGTTCCCGCCGACCGCGGCCGGCGCCGACGTCGACTTCTGGCTCTCGGCACCGCAGCCCGACACCGTCGCGCTGCCGCCGGGCACCGAGGTGACCACCGCGGGCGCCGAAGGCGACGAGGCGGTGGTGTTCACCACCATGGACGAACTGCGCATCCTGCCCAGCGAGTTGACCCGTCTGGTGACCGCTCCCCGAACCGGTGAGCAGAGCGACCGGACCGGCATGCTCGCCGACGGCCTCGACATCCCCTGCTTCCAGACGACGCCGGAGCCCGGCGACGCGCTGCTGTTCGGACTGCCGACCGCGGTGCCGCGCTGCATCGTCGCCGTACGCCTCGACAGCCGTGTGGAAGGCATCGGTGTGGACCCGCGCCAGCCTCCGCTGGTGTGGGAGGCGTGGGACGGCGGCGGCTGGCAGCGGTGCGAGACCGGCGACGACACCACGGGCGGCCTCAACCGGCCCGGCGAGATCACCGTGTACGTGCCGGCCGGGCACACGGCGTCGGTGATCGGCGGGACCCGGGCCGGCTGGCTGCGCTGCCGCGTCATCGAGGCGGAGCCGGGCCAGCCGTTCTACTCGGAGTCCCCGACGGTGCGCGAGGCGGCGGTGTTCACCGTCGGCGGCACCATGTCCGTCGAGCACGCCGAGACGGTGACCGACGTACCGCTCGGCACCTCGGAAGGGGTCGCCGGTCAGACCTTCCGGCTCGGCCGCCCGCCGATCCTGCTCGACGCCGAGCCTCCCGTGGTGGAGGTGTCCTCCGACGAGGGGTGGCAGCGCTGGGAGGTGGTCGAGCACTTCGGCCGCTCCGGACCCGACGACCGGCACGTCCGCGTCGACGCCACCACCGGCGAGTTCGGATTCCCCCCGGCGCTGCGCGAACCGGACGGCACGCTGCGGCAGTGCGGCGCCGTGCCGCCCAAGGGCGCCCAGATCCGGGTCGCCCGCTACCGCACCGGCGGCGGTCCCGCGGGAAACGTCGCCCGCGGTGCGATCTCCGTACTGCTCAGCTCCGTTCCGTACATCGCCCAGGTCACCAACCGGGAGGCGGCGCGCGGCGGGGTCGCCGGGGAGACCGTCGAGAACGCCCGGCGACGCGCCCCTCAGGCGCTGCGGATGCAGGACCGCGCGGTGACCGCCGAGGACTACGAGATCATCAGCCGCCAGGCCGCGCCCTCGGTGCGCCGGGTCCGCTGTCTGCCGGCCGCGGACGCGCCGGGTGCGGTACGGGTCCTGGTGGTGCCGGACGCGGTGGCCGACGAGGCCGACGACCGGCTGCGCTTCGAGCAGCTGATCCCGTCCGACCAGGTGCTCTCGGCGATCACCGCGAGCCTCGACGAACGGCGTCTGATCGGCACACGTCTCGTGGTGGAGCCGCCGGTCTACCAGGGCATCACCGTGGTGGCCCGCCTCTCGGCGGCCCCCAGCGACACCGACAAGGTCCGCGAGGCGGCGCTGGACGCCCTGTTCCGCCACCTCAACCCGCTGGTCGGCGGCCCGGACGGCACCGGGTGGCCGTTCGGGCGACCGGTCCAGTACGGCGAGATCTTCGGTGTCCTGCAACGCGCCACCGGCAACGCGCTGGTCGAGGAGATCCGCCTGTTCCCGGCCGACCCCGTCACCGGCCGCCGCGGCGCCCCGACGGACCGCATCGACGTGGGTCCGGGCGCGCTGGTCTTCTCGTACCAGCACCAGGTGGTCGTGACGGGGGTCGGGGCGGAGGGGCGGGGATGAGCCGCGCCGCGATACCCGGGCTGCCGAGCAGGCACCCGATCGGGGAGCAACTGCCCGCACTGTACGCCGACGACGACTTCGCGCAGCGGTTCACCGCGGGGCTCGACACCGTTCTCGCGCCGGTGTTCTCGACGCTCGACAACCTGCCCGCCTACCTCGACCCCCGGGTGACGCCGGTCGACTTCCTTCCGTGGCTGGCGTCGTGGGTGGGCGCCCCGGACGATCCGCACTGGCCTGTGGAACTGCGCCGGGAGGCGGTCGTCCGCGCGGTGGAGCTGTACCGGTGGCGGGGCACGAAGCGGGGGCTGGCCGAGGCCCTGCGCCTCGCGCTTGGCGTGCATGCCGAGGTGAGCGGCGACGGTGGGGCGGCGTGGTCGAACACCGCGGGCTCCGACCTGCCGCCGGAGCCCGCCGCCGAGCTCCTGATCCGCGTCCTTCCGGACCGCGGGTCGGGGACCGGACGGCTGGACGTGGACAGGGTGCACGAGATCGTCCGGGCCATGTGCCCGGTGCACGTGGCGTTTCGGGTGGAGGTCCTCCCCGGCCCGCCCACCGAGGAAGGGAACTGACGCATGCGAGCATGTCCCGCATGCGGGGCCTCCAACGACCCCGCGGACGACTTCTGCGGCAACTGCGGCACGTACTTGGGCTGGTCGGACTTGTCGGCGAGCACCGGTACGCCGACCTCCACGGACACGTCGGCGAGCGCGCAGGCACCCGCGAACCCGCCGGCGGTCGCCTCGGCGGCGACGGGATCCACGGAGGCCCCGAACGCTCCGGCCGCCCCGGAAGCGCAGCCGAACGCGGACCGCGCGGACACCCCGGCCGCGGTCCCCTCGGCACCGACCGCCACGGCCGCGACCGCGACGGCCGGGACCGCCCCGGGCACGGACGCCCCGGGCGCGGATGCCGCGGACTCACGCCCGGGCACCGGCACCGGCTCCGGCACCGGCTCCGGCTCCGGCCCCGGCGCGGCTCCCCCCACCGGTGAGGGCCCCGGTACTCCACCCTCACCACCCACCGCCTCGCCCACGCCCGCCACTCCCCGCCCCCCGACCAGCCCCACCCCCGACCCGATCCTCCCCGTCCTCCCCGCAAAGGCCGTCGCCCCCCGCCCCGTCGTACGTTCCGCGGCCGTGCAGGACGAGGGCACCGGGCGGCCCTGTCCCGTGTGCGGGACGCCCAATCGGCCGGAGCGGAAGTTCTGCCGGCGGTGTGCCGCGGAGCTGAGGCCGGTGGAGAAGGCCGCGCCGCTGCCGTGGTGGCGGACGGTGTGGCCGTTCCGGCGTCGGGTGCGGGCGGGTTCGGGGCGGGGTGTGCGGCTCATCGTGATCCTCGCCGTCGTGGTCGCGCTGTGCGCCGCCGGGCTCTTCCTGCTCCCCGCCGGACGCGCCCTGTGGGAGGACACCCGGGACAAACTGAGCAAGGCCACGCCCGTGACCCCGGTGGACGTCAAGGCGAGCGACGCGCTCCCCGGGCACCCCGCGACGAACACCACGGACGGGCTGAACAACAAGTACTGGGGTGTCCCCGGAGCGGGCGCCTCGGTGACGTACACCTTCCGCAAGCCGTTCCGCCTCGTCGACCTGATCATCACCAACGGCGCGTCCACGTCCCCCGAGGCGTACGCCCGCCAGGCCCGCGCCCTCCAGGTCGACCTGGAGGTGACGACGGCGGACGGCACACGGCACGACAAGCAGCTCACCCTCAGCGACAAGCCGGGCCCGCAGACGATCCAGACAGGGATCAGCGACGCGAAGACGGTGCGCCTGACACTGCGCTCACCCGTCGGCCTGTCCCGGGGACGTCATCTGGCTTTGGCGGAGGTGGAGTTCTTCCGACGGAGCTGAACCCGCCGCCGTCCGCTCCACGAATGACCCTGTGGCATACGGAAGTTGACGTGTCCGTGGAGTGGAGACGGCGAATCCGCCGGGAGCTGGAGGAGAGGCCGCGCCCCGTCCCCCGTATGGCTACGTTGATCCCGTGTGGAAACGGCAGCAGTCAGGGGACGGCGGGACCGGTGCGTCCGAGCAGGCGACCCGGACGTCCCGCGAAGCCCCACCACCCACCCTCGCCTCCGCCTCCGGCCTCGCGCACCCTCCGCTGTCCCTTCAGCGCACCGCCGGCAACGCGGCCGCCTCGTCGGCCGTGCGAAGGGCCCGGAACCAGGGCGCCCGCCCCGCGCTGCCAGGAATCGAGGAGCGCACCGAGACGGGCTTCGTGCTGCCGTCGTACCTGATGCACCTCCAGGCGGGCGGCCTCTCCTCGACCTACGGACCGACCGGCCACGAGTTCGTCCGGCACGCGGTGTCCGCGGTCGTCGGGCACGCCGACGGCACGGTCGCCGACCTCTCGGACGAACTGGCCGGACGGCCGGAGAGCTTCTTCGGGCAGGGCCGCGCCTTCGCCGTCGAGGGCCGAACAGGCGGGGAGTGGTACGACGTCACCGTCAGGATCTCCCGGGCCCCCGACGACAAGCCGCCCGTCTTCCAGCCGGGGGACCTGCTGGCCGCCGCCTCGCAGGGGACCGACGGGGTGCCGCAGGCCCTGCTCGAGGACCCCCAGGGCAAGGACACCAAGCTCGACGTCCACCACAACTCGTCGGCCACCGTGAGCAGTTCGGGCGGCGGATCCTCCAGCAAGGGCGCCGGCGGTCTCGCCTTCGGGCTCGCGCCCGTCGTCCCGGGCCTCTGGCTCGGCGGTGCCGCCACCGGCAACGCCCAGCCCTGGCACTCCTCCCGCGAGTCCCGTCGGCAGACGAACGTGGCCGAACCGCGTGTGCTGCGCAGCGACAAGGGCTCGGTCGAGGTGCACCGCAGGGTCCGCTACGAGGTCCGTGTCCAGCGGCACGGCACCGACGACGCGCAGACCTTCGGTGACTCCGGAACGCTCACCCAGCGCGTGCCGACCGAACACCTGGTCCCGGTCGGCACCGAGGCGCCCGCCCCGCCCGCGCCGGTGTCCGCGGACACCGGCCGGCGCGTCTCCCTCGCCGACTCCCTGGCACCGGTCGCGGTCGCCGACGACGCGGCCCCGCACCAGACCGGCCGCGGGCTCTTCGACGCCGTCGCCTCCGTGCTGCACCCCTCGCTCACCGCCCCCGGCGCACCGGGGCGCGGGCGGCTGTACGACGTGACCTCCACGGCCACCGTCCTGGAGGACCTGCCCCGGCTGCTGCGCGACGGCGTGGACGGCGAGGACCTGTACTCCAAGGACGGCAAGACGGCCGGCAGTTACCGGCTGCGCGCCGCGGTCACCGGTCTCTCCCCGGCCTGGGGCACCGGCAAGACCCAGCTGCGCACGCACCAGCACGGCCAGACGGCGGTCACCGAGAGCGCGGGCAAGGGGCGGGCCGTCCAGGCGGGTCTGGGCCCGGCGATCGGTGTCGGCGCGGCCTCCAACGCGGCCGTCGTACGGGCCACCGCCATGCCTGTCGCGGCGGCCCGCAAGGCGCGTTTCACCGTGGCCGAACAGAGCGTCGCCGGCCGCCAGGGCGCGGAGGTCCGGGGCGAGAAGGCGCTCTACTTCGGAACCGTGACGTTCACCGCGGAGGGCACGGGCCCGCGCTCGATCGAGGCGATCCTGCACCCGGAGACCCGGGTCGCCGTCCACACGATGAACGTGTGGATCAGCCTCCGCGCCGACGAGGCCCAGTCCTTCGGGCTGCCGCTGCCGCTGGGCATGACGGCCGAGGAGTTCATCAAGAAGCCGACGCAGACCGATGAGAACGGCAACGAACAGAACGTCGAGCGCCATCTCCCGTACGACGGCAAGGGATCCAGCGTCGCACTCAGCCAGGTCGACACCGGCCCGATGGTGCGGGCCGTCCAGCAGATGTTCGCCACCGACCCCCGGCTGGCGGGCTACCTCCCCGCGTTCGGCACCACCGCGCCCGCCCTCGGCACCAGCGACGAGGAGGCCGAGACGCAGCGGCGCAACCACCGCGAGCTGATGACCGCACTCTCGGAGACCAACCTCCGGGTGAACAAGGACCAGTTGCTGTCCACCGGCATCCGGGTACGGCTGCGCCGCAAGACCACCATGCACGCCCACGACGTGCAGATCCTCGTCCGGGGCACGCTGAGCGACACCGTCTACGAGGGCGACATCAAGGACTGGTCGGTGCGCAGCCACACGACTGTCGGCGCCAACGCGCAGAGCGGCCGCAGCAGTTCACGCTCGATCGGCGGTCTGGTCCTCGGCCAGGCCCGGCTGGTCCCCGGCATCCTGACCGCCGGGGCCCGCTACGAGAAGCACAGCTCCGGCTCGCACCGCAACCAGGCCGGCACGACCGGTCGTACGGACGTCGTCGCCAACGGCTCCGACACCGCCGGCGCCTTCCGGGCGGCCCTGCACCTCGACGTGGAGGCCACCATGACCTCCCGGCCCCGCAAGCTCGCCCGCGGCCTCACCGTCGGCAGCCCGGGCCGGGACGTGCCGGAGGCCGAGACGCTGACGTACATGAACCTGGGCAGCCAGGACGTACGGCTGCTCACGCCGACCGAGTTCACCCTGGACCAGGAGGCCAAGGACCGGGCCGACGCGGCGCTCGGGGACCGTGCGGAACCGGAGCCCGCCACCGACGTGGCCGGCCAGGGCATCGGTGACCTGGCCTCGCTCGCCCCCGTCCCGGCCGCCGGGTCCCTGCTGCGGGACTGGCAGTTGGTGGAGACCGTCGACGGGCAGCCCGTCCGCGACCTCGCCTTCGCGCTGCTGTCCAAGGCCGCCGCTCGCAACAGTCGCCTGCGCGAGGACCCGGCGCTGGCGACCGAGGGACTCGCGCCCCGCCTGGCGATCGAGGAACGGTTCGGCGAACGAGCCGTCCAGGCGGCGCTGCGGCAGGCCTCGTCCTCCGGCTGGGTCGTCAAGAACCTCCGCTACCCGCGTCGCCTCGCCGCCCTCAACGGCGCGGTCGGCACCCGGCTGGCCCTGGCCAACCCCAGGTTCGTGCACACCGGCGAGGGCCCGGGCACCGAGACCTTCGTGCTCGGCGGCCACCAGTCCGCCGGACAGTCGGGCCAAGGCACCAGCAGCACCGTGCAGTTCGGCGCCACCGGCTCGGAGAGCGGCACCATGTGGCGTGCCGGACAGGGCCTGTCGACGTTCCGCACCACGAGCGAGGGCGACTCCCAGGCGTACGCCCTGTCCGGCACCGTCGAGCGCAACGCCCATACCCCGAAGAAGGCCCCGCTGTATCTGGTCCAGTGCGACGTGCTGGTCACCATGGTGGCGGAGGTCAAGGTGACCGGCGGCGGCCCCTACGTGGCGAAGGGCGCCCAGACCCTGCCGGCCGCGGCGGGGGTGTGGCTGACGGAGGCACAGCTTCCGCGGGAACTGCGGCGGGAGGCGGGACTGGACACCGCCGAACCGGACAGGGCCGCGGGAGACGAGAGCGACGCGGAGAGCTTCCGTACGGCCGCCGAACAGGCCGTCCAGGACGAGAGTGACGACGAGAGTTTCTGGACGGCCCCCACGGGACCGGGGTTCCGCCGCGAACTCCCCCTCGGATTCGGCATGATCGAGGACCTCCCGAACTTCGTACCGCTGCTCGGGCAACTGCGTTCGCGTCTCGCACTCCACCAGCAGAAGGACCTCGCCGACACGCTGCTGCCCCGGCGACAGCTCGACGACCGCAACGACAACGTGCAGCGCCTGCTCCGCGTCCTGGACCGGGACGGCTCCGCCGGACTGCTGTCCGGCGCCATGGACGGCGGGGTCACCGTCGAGCTGTTCGACGGCCGCAACACCCCGTACTGGGCGGTGTTCAAGGTCGACCGGGTGGGGGACGGCGAGTACGAGGGCGACGCGACGGACCGGCGGGACATGGAGTACATCACCTCGGCCGTGGCCCAGCAGGCGACCTCCCACGACGAGGGCACGACCACCGGCGTCGAGGGCATCCTCGCGGGATCCGGAAAACCCGACGGCGGCTCTGGACAGTTGAAGAGCACCGGCGGCGCGGCGGGCCTCGGCCTCTCGTCCGGCGCGTCGCGTCGCGGCGGTGCCGTGAGCCGCGGCCAGCTCGGCATGAAGACGGTCGCGGACGCCGGTTCGGCGGCGGTGGCGAAGATGCGTGTCCCGGTCCGGGCGAGCCTCGAACTGTACCGGGGCAACACCCGGGTGGCGCTCGCCCTGCTGGACAACCTGGCGCTGACCCATCGCGTTCTGCGCACCGACCTGGACGCGCTCTCCCGCGCCGAACTCCCGGCGCAGGACGTGTCGTTGGTGGCCCGGGGCTCGCGCGCCCCCGACCCGGCGGCCCCGGCCGACCTGGGCGCCTGGCGCGCGAGCGGTGCCCGGCTGCCGATGGAGGCCCAGGTCAACGGCTTCCAAGGGGTCACACAGGTAAGGCAGTTGCTGACGTCCGTGGTCCGGCAGGCGGGCGGCGGCGCGCGGTTCCGCGACAAGGGCCAGGCCGCCGCCTACGCGCTGAACGAGGCGGTCTCCACCGAGTGGATGATCGCCGCCCTGCCGCTTCTGGCCTCCGCCGGTGTCGACCTGCCGCCCGTGCACGCCTCCGGTGCGGAGGGCCAGAACCTCCGGGCCTCCCTGCACGCGCGCCTGCGTAACGGCCGGGTCCTGGGCGTGGGCGACAAGATGGCCTTCGAGACGATCGGCCAGAGCCATCTGGAGGGTCTGCGCCCCACCCAGCGGGACGGCCAGAGCTCGGCCGACCACAGCAGGGCGGCCCGCGGCATGGCCGGCGCGGGGGTCCTCAACGCCGACCAGTTCCGCCTCAACCAGCTGATGGGCAACGCGGGCGGCTCGGGCGGGACGACCGATGCCACGGCCAACGCGTCCGGCTCGATGCCGGTCCACAAGCCGAAGATGAAGTCGGTCCTGGTCCAGTTCACCCTGGACATCAGGGCGGTCGCCCACGTCACCAACCGGGTCCGCACCGGCAGCACATCCACGGCGACCCGCGAGACGACCCTCTCCCGCCCGGTCGTGATCCGCATGCCGGAACCCGTGGCACACCAGATGCTCACCACCCAGCCCGACCAACTCCGAGACGACGACAACCACTTGGGCCTCACCCCGACAGCGGCACCGCCACCCGCATAGCGCGCTCTGTGGCCCGCATCGCTGCTCTGTGTTGCCGGCCCTCAAGGGGTACCCAGTGACCCGCACCGCGTGATCCAGCCACGATCGCCACAGTTCTGGCCGACGGCCATGGTGATGCATTCGGCAGGTCAGGCCTTACCTAAGATCACCACAACCGAACTGCGGCCCGACGGGCTTCCTGGACAGGACATGCCCCCACCCGCACGAGTCACTCGTGCCCTGGGGGAACCACCTCGTGTCCATGCTTCTTCTGAGACTGTCGGCTCAGGATCTGCTCGCTCTCGACTCGCGCGACCGGATGGTTCCGCATCTTGCCGCTCGGTGGCGGCATTTCCGGGGAGCGGATGCCTCGGATTCGGAGCGTTCCGCCTGGGCGGAGAGCCTGGTGAGCCTCGCGAATGACCTGGTCGCGGCGGGGCGGGGGAACGTGGAGATGATCGTCGAGTGTGCGGCCACCCTCGACGAGGAGGTCTCCCCCGGTGATCCCCGCCTTATCGACGTCGTTCTGGTGGGGCGCCATCCGGAGCGCCACGTGCCCTCCGTGCAGTTGGTCGAGTTGAAGCGTTGGTCGACGGCGAGCCGGGTGGAGCGGGCGACTGCGGACCTCTTGCATGTCCCGGGTATCAAGGATGAGAAGAAGCATCCGGCGCTGCAACTGGGCGCGAACTACGAGGCGTTCACAGGCCATCGCGGCCCGTTTCAGGGTGCCGACTTCGAATGCGGCGGTTTCGCGTACCTGCACAACGCCACCGACGAATCTGTAAGAGCCCTGATCGACGTGGACGCGCCGACAGGGGCGTATGCCCGCGTCTATACGAGTGATCGACGCGCGCAGTTGTTGTCCGATCTCAGGATGAACTTCGCCGAGGACGGCGCGGCTTCCACGGCCGAGAGGATGCTGCAGAGCATGGGCCTGCGCAATACTCCGCTGCTCGATGCCATGATCTGGTCCCGCGGAGCCGACACCGTCTTCACTCTGCGAGGCCGGCAGAAGGAGGTCGCGGATCACGTACTGGCGACTGCTTCGAGGGTCCTACCGGATCCCCGACGTCCCGCCTTGGTGCCGGACGAGCGGCGTGTGGTCTTCCTCGTGACGGGCGGGGCCGGAACGGGGAAGAGCGCGATCGGCCTGCAGATCAAGGCAGAGCTGGAGGCTCAAGGCCGTACGGTCAAATACGCCAGCGGCAGCCGGGCTTTCAACGGGGCCCTTCAGGAACACGTCGGCTACGGGGATCGGCAGTTCAGGGAGACGTTCACCTACTTCAGCAGCTTTGTCACTCCACCCGACCCGCTCCTGGACGTGCTGATCTGTGACGAGGCACACCGGCTCCGGGATCGGTCGACCAGCCGATTCTGGAAGCCCGAAGAGCAGGGCACGGGACCGCAGGTCGACGAGATCCTGGCTGCGTCCCGCCTGACGGTGTTCTTCCTGGACGAGGGGCAGTCCGTCAGGCCGAACGAGGTCGGAACCGTCGATCTGATCAAGGATGCAGCCGAACGGCACAACGCTCTCGTCATTCCCTACAAGTTGAGGGAGCAGTTCCGATGCGGGGGCAGCGACGCCTACGTCCGCTGGGTGAAGGCGCTGCTCGGCGTGACGGGTGAGGAGCCCGGCAAGTGGCGTCCCGACGGACTGATGCACATCGAGGTGGTGGACACCCCGGAAGAACTCGAGGAGATCATTCGGACAGAAGCGCTGGCCGGCGCCTCCGGGCGGATGGTCGCCGGCTACTGCTGGCCGTGGACGAAGCCGCTCGGCAAGGAGCGACGACTGGAGGCCGACGTCCGTATCGGAGAATGGCACCGGCCGTGGAACGCGGACAGCGAAAGCTTCTGTGAGAACGAGGCGCCGCCGTCGAGGATCTGGTCCGTGCACGAGAACGGCCTGGGGCAGATCGGCTGTGTCTACACCGCCCAGGGACTCGAATGGGACTGGTGTGGGGTGATCATGGGTGACGACATGGTGCGCCGCGGTGACGCGTGGGTCTTTCGACGGGGGAAGGAACTCAAGACAGCAGAGCCGGGCATCAAGCGGGTTGCAGAGCCCGGTTCGTTCGACCCCAAAGCAAAGGCGGCAGTGTCGATGACGACGAGTTCGCGCGTCTCGTCCGGCACGCCTACCACGTGTTGATGACCCGGGCCAGTCGTGCCACGGTGCTCTATTCCACGGACCAGGAGACCCGGAACTATCTCAAGAGTCTCGTCGGCAAGGTCGAGGTTCACGGGCTGCGCCCCACTTGGGAGAACCTTCCGGTGGAGGCGCGAACGCCGCATCTTCCCCGGCCCGGCCGAGGACGGGGGCGGGGCAAGAACAAGGGGAGGAGTCGGAAGAGCGGGGGGCCGCAAGGTTCTGAGATGAGGCTGTTCTGACAAGAGTTGCCGTATGAGTGAGGTGGCGGACTCACCGGGCCCGCCACCGGCCTGCACTAGATGAGCAGACCTGCCATCGCCACCAGGGCCGTCACCAAGAGGTTGGAGACGACTGCGGCGGCGAACTCGATCAGGATCTCGCGGATCCATTCACGACGCGCAGGCTTGCACTCGACTGAGGTCATGGCCACTCCAAAGCAGTGAGATCGGAATGGCAGGGGGACGCCCTACCGGGCATCCACGCTCACGTCGCATGTCGCCACACGACGGGCACAACCAATCCTCACCCGCAGCTCATTGGAGCGAGCTCAGGACCTGCAGCCTCGTACCCTCCGGGAAGGTGCGCAGCAGGAGCAGGCTATCTCGTGAGTCCACGCCAGGGTGCGGATTCCGCAGTTGCAGGCGGATGTGCGCGCACGGGGCATGACCCGTGCGCCTACGACGCTCACAGCGCCGGGGGGATCAGCGAGCGGAGCTTTTCACGGGTTTCCGGGTCCGTCGAGTAGATGACCGTGCCGATCATGCCCCGCGTCAGCAACACTTTGTACGTGTTGCGGACGAGACGGTCGACGTCCTCGTCTGCGGTGGCCTTGGTGAAGGAAGGGTCCTTCGAGGCGCTTCGGTCCACCACCCATCGGTCCGTACGCCAGACGAGGTCCGGACCCATGATCACGCCGGACCAGTCGTACTCGAAGCCCTGCGCGGTGTAGACGCATCCGACCTGTCCGAAGCCTGCTGGGTCGGTGGCCCAGAGGGGTGCCGGCGGAGCTCCGAGCAGTGCGCGGTCGCCATAGAGGTTCCATGGCCTGGCCCAGTCGCCGATGACGACGTCGGTGGGCAGGGTGTGCATGCTGGAAGTGATCTTTGTCGTCCACTTCCAGCAGTAGCCCGCGGACATGCGGGCACCGTAGTCCTGGGCCCGTCGGGCAGCCAGGAAGTCCTCCAGCTCCTGCGGGGTCTTCGCGGTCAGGAGCTGAACCTTGTCGTCCGGCTCCCACACGGTGGGGGCGTTTCCTTCGAGCCCCAGCAGGTCGACCACCCAGCGCAGGTATGCGTCGCTTCCGCCGCACCGGAACTGGCTGTCGAGTTCCACCACCGTGCAGTCCAGACCCTGTTCGCTTGCGGCTGCCTGGATCTGTTCCACTGTTCCCATTTCGCCCGGACGCACCACTTGGTGCTGGTCCAGCAGGAACACCGGAACCCGCGCGGCGTCCATCAACTCCGCCACCTGCGGTCGTCCGGTCCGCAGAGCCGCCCTTGTGTAGCGGTTGGCGGACGTCTTGCGCAGCCGGTGCGCTTCGTCGCAGATCAGCACGTCGAGGTCGTTCGGCTCAGCCTCCATGAAGCTGTTGAAGTAGCGGAACAGGCGTTGGACCTCTGGCTTGCGGGCACCGGCGACCTTGCGCATCGTCTTGGTGAAGGACTGCGATCCGGTGGCGTGCAGGGCCGGTACTCCGCGCCGGTAGAGGTCGCCCAACAGGGAGAGCGCGATCACGCTCTTGCCGGAGCCTGGCCCGCCGGTCACGACGACGACCTGCTTGCGGTTGGACCGCCGGGCCTGTCGGACTGCCGTCATGACCGTTTCGTAGGCGAGTCGCTGTTCGTCGAGCAGTACGAACTGTTCCCGGTTGCGCACCTCTTCGGCGGCAACGGTCATCAGCTGCCTCGACGGCCGCACCTTACCCTGCAGCAGGGTGTCGGCTGCCTCGGCACCCGGCTTCGCCGCCAGCCGGGAGCGGAGGAAGCCGAGGAAGGCGCCACGCTGGTCGCCGGTGAACATCCGGCCCCGATCGTCCTCGGTGACGGCGCGGAGCCCCGCCACCCCGAAGTCGGTCGCGTTGTGCAGGTAGGCGACCCCCGCCACCGAGTCGGGAATTCGCTCCAACGCTCCGTTGAACGAGATGAGGTAGTCGCAGTAGCCGCGCACCTGCTCGATCGGGTTGAGGACCGGATTCGGGTAGGCGTCGATGCGGCACAGCAGCGGATCGTCCTCCTCCGGGTAGGCCTCGCTCCACTGCTTCAGCTCGACCACCACGTACGAGGGCTCTCCGGTACTCGGATGAACACCGGCAAGTATCACGTCGGCGCGCTTGCTGGTCAGGGGCAGCGCGTACTCCAACATCATCTCGACCTCGCCGAGCCCGGCTTCGACGAGCGCGTTGGTGAGCGCCGGGATGCTTCGCTCCCAGGAGCGCACCTCCGACGGCTGGGGCCGATGGCGGTGTTTGTGCAGGAAGTTCTCGGTCAGGAGCTCGGTCAGCTGTCCTTCAAGGTGGGTGCGGTTGGCCAACGAGGCCGCGGACTCACGGAACAGCAAGGAAGTGCCCCCAGGCAGCACGAAGTAGCTCGTGCGGGTGGGGGCATATCCTTCGGTTCCACGGAAGTGGAGCGGAAGCCCGTCGGGCCGCTGAGATGGTCCTCGCCATCCTAGAACAGGCTATGGATCAGGCGCCTGAGCTGGTCGACAACCTCGTATGTGGGCAGCTGGCGACGCTCCTCCGGCGCACACGGAGTGCGTGGCGATCCTGGAGCCGGCGAAGTAACGCGTGCGTGCGCTTATGGGCGGTGTGGGCGTTACGGACGATCTCCTGACGGAGAGTCTGGGTCGGGGGGCGGCCAGACACGGCGAAGACCGTGCACGGCCCTACCCTCCGGTGGAGTGAGTCGGGCCCCTCCCACGACCGAGAGGTGGTGGCGGAGTTCGTCGGCCACCCGCGCCATGTCGCCGTCGGCGGGGAGGAGCCAGTCCGTCTCGATGCCCCGTTCCACGGCCGGCTCGCTGCTGAAGCGGACGAGGTCGGGGGCGGGCAGGTAGGTGTCGCGCAGCCGGAGGACGAAGTGGGCCGCTTCACCGGCCGTGGTGTCGGTCAGCGTCACACAGTCTCGTCCGTGGATGGTGGCGGTGCCGTCGTACTCCGCGCCGTCGTCGGTGGCGGCCCAGAAGGAGAGGTACGGCTCGCCCTGGTGCGTGCGGTCCTGGCGGACCTTGTAGCGGACCTCGGAGAACGATTCCCGCAGGGCTTCGCCCAGACCGGTGAGGTTGAGGGCCCAGGCGTGTGGTTCCCGTTCCGGGGCGTAGAACAAGAACGTGGTCCGGTCGTCGTCATCGTGCGGCATGGGTTCTTCCTGCAGTCGTCACCGGAGTCCTGCACGTACTTGGCGTCCACCATCATTCCGTCCGCCGGGCGCATGCCGTCCGCGCCGATGGCGGGCTGTGTTCGACGCACGCGACGCACGTTTGACGCACGAACGGATACTCCGCGAGTCGGGTGGCGTGGCGCAGTGCCGCTTCCTGTGTTTCGAAGTGTCTGAAGCGGCACGCCTCGGCGTATCGGGTACGGGCTTGAGGCCCGCGAGGTGCCAGGCGGGGGTGTCGACGAGCTTGATCTCGTACCCGCCGCGGCATCAGCCCCCGTACAGCTCCTTCGTCTCTGGGATCCTGCCGGATCTGCGACTGGTCCGGGCCGAACAGGACATCAGTGCCTCTGCTTCCGGCCTCGGTTGATCAGGACGGGCCCGCCGGTCGGGTCTCCGTCAGGGCGGGCACCTCGGCGGCACTGACCAGGACATGGCTGTACGGCAGGTCCTGGAACGCCTCGCGGGGCAGCTTGCCGGTCAGGACGCCGATGACGACTCCCGCGCCGGCGTTCTTGCCCGCCAGTACGTCCACGACGGTGTCGCCCGCCGTCAGGACCTTCGTCACGTCGGTGACGCCGGTCTTCTCCATCGCGCGGTGGATCATGTACGGGGCGGGGCGGCCGCGCCGCACCTCGTCGGACGTGACGACCGCGTCCAGATTGCCGCCCTCCTCCGCGGACCAGCCGAGCGAGGCCAGCAGTGGACCGGCGACGTCGTCGCTGAAGCCGGTGGTCAGGGCAACCTTGATGCCGCGGGCGCGGAGCTCGGCCAGCGCCTGCTCGACACCGGGCAGGGCCACCGGGGCCTTGGTGCGGTAGCGCTCCTGGAGGATGCTCCGGAAGGCCGCGTACCCCTCCTCGACCAGTTCCGGTGTGACGGTGCCGCCGCCGATCCTGACCAGGGCGGCGATGGCCTCGCGCTTGTCCGTGCCCATCCAGGTCTGCAGATCACTCCGGGCGACACTCACTCCGGTGCGTTCGACGGCCTCGCGCAGTGCCGCGTACACGGCGCCGTGCTCGTCGATGGTGGTGCCTGCCATGTCGAATACGGCGAGTTCAATCAAGGGGGGACTCCTCATGCGTGCGGTACCGCCCGATGACGGCCCTGCCTTCGGTGGTGTTCTCGATGGTGAAGTTGGCCATGGTCGGCAGGAAACGGTCGTCGGCGCTCTCCAGCGGGACACCGGCCGCCGACGAGGTCAGCCGGCGCACCCGGAGCAGGGGCGCGCCCGGCTCGACGCCGAGCAGTTCCACGTCCTGCGCTTCCGCCGTGATGGCGTCGATGGTGTGACGGGCGTGGTGCAGATCGACGTCGGCCCGGCACAGCGCCTCGTAGATGGATCCGGAGTCCGGGTCGAAGTCGAACAGGTGCCGCCCCACGTCATGCACGAACGTGGAGCGCTCGACCATCGTGGGCACCCCGTCCAGCAGCCTCAGCCGGACGAGCTCCACGACCGGATCCCCCTCCTCGATGTCGAGAAGGCCCGCGGCCTCCGGTCCGGCCCGACGGCGGGCCACCTCGACCGTGAACTGGCCGGGCTCGCGGCCGATGGACTTCGCCCACTGGGTGAACGAGATGAGCGTCGCGAACGACTGGGACGGCGCCGCCCTGCGGGCGACGGGCGGCTTGCCCTGGCCGCCGACAAGGTTCCCGTCGCGGCGCAGCATGGCCAGTGCCTGGCGCACCGGGCCGCGGGAGGTCCCGAACTCCTGGCAGAGCTGTGCCTCACTGGGCACCGCCTCGCCCTCCGGCCATTCACCCGACTCGATGCGCCGCAACATCTCCTTGCCGAGCTGCTGATGGAGCGGGACACCCTTACTTGTATTCACAAGAAGACCCTCGCACCCTCGCGGGGTCGTGACCAAGCCCTGGCCCGTAACGTCCTCGTTAATGACTCCCTCCCCGGGGCGCCGCCACGTTAAATCTGGGGCGTCGGCAGGCTACTTGTATGTATAAGCCTTGACCGGTCTCCCGTCGCGGCTCAGGCTCCCGGCATGAGTACTGCAGCAAACAACGCCCCTGGTCCTTCCGCGGGCACCGCAGTCCACAGCGACGTCGTGATCGTGGGCGCCGGCATCGTCGGACTGGCCCATGCCTACGAGGCCGTACGCCGGGGTCTCTCCGTCACCGTCGTGGAACGTGACTGGGAGCCGGTCGGCGCCTCCGTCCGTAACTTCGGCCACTGCTGTGTCACCGCACAGCACGGGGAACTGCTCGACATCGCCTACCGCTCACGGGCCGGCTGGCTGCGGGGCGCCGAGAGCACCGGGATGTGGGCCAAGGAGGCCGGCGCGTACGTGGTGGCGAGATCCGTCACCGAACTGGCCGTTCTCGAGGAGTTGCGCGCCGAGCGCGGCGACGACGCGGTGCGGATGCGGACCGCCGGCCAGATCCGCACGACCCTCGGCGCACCCGCCGGGCACGGCGGCATCGTGGGCGGCGCCTTCCTCCCGGACGACCTCCGGGTGAACCCCCGTACCGCCGCCCCCGCCCTCGCGGAGTGGCTGTCGGAGCAGCCTCTCGCCCGCGTCTTGTGGGGCACATCCGTCGTCGGTGTCGAGACCGGCGTCGTGCACACCACTCGCGGCCCGGTGCGCGGCGATCGCATTCTGGTCTGCGTCGGCCACGACCTCGACCGGCTCTTTCCTGTGGAGGCGGAGGATCACGGGATCCTGCGCTGCCGGCTCAACATGGCGCGGGTCGTGGCTCCTGACGGTTTCCGCACCGACGCGGCGGTTCTCACCGGTACCTCGATGCTGCGCTACGACGGCTTCACCGCGCAGCCGTCAGCCATCCCCCTCCGGGACGAAACGGAGGCGCACAGCAAGGAGTTGATGGACATCGGCGCCAACGTCATGCTCTCCCGGCTCCCCGACGGATCCCTGATAGTGGGGGACTCGCACCACTACGGGACCACCGCGCCGCCCTTCCTGGACGAGCGTGTCTCCACTCTGCTCATCGAGTCCCTCGCGGGCCTCCTCGGCGTCGCACGCCTCGATGTCGTCGAGCGCTGGCAGGGCGTCTATGCCAGCAGCGCCCGCGGACCGCTGCTCGTACGCGACCTCGCCCCGGGCGTGCGGGCCCTGTCCGTCACCTCCGGTATCGGTATGACCCTGAGCTTCGGCCTGGCGGCCGCCACGTTCGACGAATCGCTGCGGTCGACGGTCTGAGTCCGTGGTGACGGTCGGCGGTGACGCCGCCCGCCGACCGTCGCCCCCTCCCGCTCGCAGGTCGGCGGTGACGCCGCCCGACGACCGTCGCCCCCTCCCGCTCGCACGCTTCTCTCGCGCTTCCCCCCTTCCGGTCCCTGCCGCTGACGCCAGCCGACCGTAGCTGTGCCATGTCCATGCCACTATTTCGCCCGAATGGAAGCAGGCCTCCGCCATGAGCAGACCCACGAACCCGACGATCGACCCGGCCGAAACCCCGCCGGTGCAGGAGGACAGCGGCTCACGCCTCCCCGTATCCCGCTTTCTGACCTGGAGTTGGCGGGTCTTCGCCGTCACCTGGGTCGCGTACGCCGGGTACTACTTCGTCCGCCAGGCGTTCTCCGTCGCCAAGCTGGGCATCCTCGAAGACCCGGGCGTGAACAAGGTGCTCACCGAGCAGGCGCTCGGCGTGATCGACGGCGTCTACCTCGCCCTGTACGCCGTCGGGCAGTTCCTGTGGGGAGCGTACGCCGACCGCTTCGGACCCCGGATCGTGGTGATCGGCGGCATGGCCGCCGCCATCGCCGCCTCCCTCGTCCTCGGCGTGGGCAGCTCCCTGCTGGTCTTCGCCCTCGCCATGGGTGTCCAGGGTCTCGCCCAGGCCACCGGCTGGGCGCCGCTCTGCAAGAACATGGTCTCCTTCTTCCCGGTCCCGGAACGTGGCCGGGTCATGGGCCTGTGGTGTTCCTGCTACGCCTTCGGCGGACTCGCCGCCCCGCCGTTCCTCGGCTGGTGGGCGTACTCCGTCTTCGACAGCTGGCGCGCCGCGTTCACCGCGGGCGCCGCGGCCATGGCCTTCACCCTCGTCCTGTTCGTGCTGTTCCAGCGCAACACCCCCGCCGACGTGGGCCTCCCGGACATCGACGACGACACGGCCCCGTCTCCTCGGAACGACGGGCGCGCCGCACGCGACACGTTCGCGCTGTACCGCAAGGCACTCCGCGACAGGATGGTGATGACGCTCGCGGTCGCCTATTTCCTGCTGAAGCCCGCCCGGTACGCCCTGCTGCTCTGGGGTCCGGTGATCGTCAGCCGCCGGCTGCCCGAGGTGGGTATGGTCGGAGCCACCTTCATCCCGGTGTCCGTCGCCGTCGCCGGGATCATCGCGCCGATGGTCGTCGGCTGGCTCTCCGACAAGGTCTTCGACTCCCGCCGCATCCCGCCGCTGGTGCTGTCGCTGGGGCTGCTCGTGGTGGTACTGGTGCTGTTCATGCCGCTCACCGCGACCGGCAGCGCCTGGGTGATGATCGCCGTGCTGGCCGTCATCGGCCTCGCCGTGTACGCGGCCGACGCGATGATCGTCGGAGTCGCCGCGGTCGACTTCGGCAAGACCGCGGGAGCGGGCACCTCGACCGGGGTCATCAACGGTTTCGGTTCGGTCGGTGCCATCCTCGGCGGCCTGCTGCCGGGCTTCCTCTCGACGACCCCGCTCTTCTACGCCTTCGCGGCGGCCGCCTGCCTCGCGGGCCTGGTCCTGCTCCCGCACTGGAACCGCAGGCCCCAGGTCGTGGCCCCTTGAGGGGCCGTTGAGGCCGCCGGTATCTCGTAAGGACAACGGGTCTCGTCCAGCAGTTCGTCAGAATGGTGAACCCCAAGGGGCCTCGCTCACGCCCCTTGACCTCTCGCGCCGCGCACACGCTCGGCGGAGCGGCCGGAGCCGCTGTCCTCTCCGCCCTCCCGCTGAGCGTGTGCGCCCGCACTGGCACGCTGAGGGCTATCCGCTCCCGTAGTTGGGGGGGGCAAGCTCTCGTGCGGATGTCGGACACGGTGTCGGGAAAAGGTTGTTGACGGTCTGACAGGATGGACGTCCTTCGGTTGTTCCGCGGGGGCCGGAGTTCGTGGGTGTGCGGGGTGTGAAGAGTCGGGTGGGCGAGGGAACGGGGCGTGCGCCCGCCGCGGCATGCGGGTCGGAGTGCGGCGCCCGCTCGGGTGGCGGGCGTGACGTTCGGCTCGGTCTGGTCGTCGAGCGGGCCCGGCTGGGGGACGAAGAGGCTTTCGCCGAGGCCTATCGGATCGTTCATCCCGGGCTGCTCGGCTACCTGCGGGGGATCGTCGGCGAGGACGCCGAGGACGTCGCCTCCGACGCGTGGCTGGAGATCGCCCGGGACCTCGGCCGCTTCCGCGGTGACGGCGCGGGCTTCCGCGCCTGGACCGCGGTCGTCGCTCGCCACCGTGCCCTCGACCATCTGCGGCGTGTACGGGCGCGGCCCCGGCCCGCGCGGTTCGAGCAGGACCTCTTCGAGCTCCCGGCCGCCGGGGACGCCGCCGGCGAGGCCTTGGAGGCGCTGTCGACGGAGCACGCGCTCGCCCTCGTCGCGGGTCTTCCGCGGGACCAGGCCGAGGCCGTACTGCTCCGCGTCGTCGTCGGTCTCGACGGCCCTTCGGCCGCCCGAGTACTGGGCAAGCGTCCCGGTGCGGTACGGTCCGCCGCACATAGGGGATTGAGGCGACTTGCGAAACAACTCAAGGGGAGGGGGAGGTGACGGATGCCTGACGAGCTGCGGGACAGCGAGGCCGGGAAGTTGTTGCGGGCTGCTCTGAGCGCTGAGCCGGGAGGGGAAGGGGACGTCGTCGCCCCGGGGGAGGCGGCCGCTCTCGCCGCCTTCCGGGCCGCCCGTGACTCCGGGCTCCACGCGACCTCGCCCGTCCGCGAGACGGACGACTGGACCTCCGTCGCCGATGAGCGGCGGCCCTCCCGGCGCTCCCTCAAGGCGCTGGTCGCCGCCCTGGTCGCCAGCGTGACCCTGGGCGGTGTCGCCTTCGCCGTCGGCGGCCTCCCCGAGAGCTTCCTCGGCACCCCCGCACCGGCCCCCGAACCCCGGCCCACCCGCTCCCTGCCCCGGCCGGCTCCCGCGCCCACGGAGGCCGGTGAGGAGGGTCGTACGAACCGGTCCGCGCCCCCCGGGACCACCGCGCCCCTGCGTCCGGAGAAGGACCCGCCGGAGCTTCCCGGCCACAGCCGTGACGCGCTCTGCCAGGCCTTCGAGAAGGAGCGCGGGGCCCACGGCAAGGCGTCGAAGTCCGCCGCCTGGCAGCGGCTCGTGGTCGCCGCCGGGGGCGAGGAGCACGTTCCCGAGTACTGCCGGTACGAGCCTTCCCCCGCCCGTACGCCGTCGGCCGCGGCCCGCCCGCGCGAGGACGCCGGCCGTGGCACGCCGCCCTCGGACGTGTCCGGCAGAGGGCCCGAGCGGACGCGCCCCGACAGGCCCTGACGGGGCCCGGCCGCTTCCGGGCACTGCGCCGCGCTCTGACGTGCCGTCAGAACTGTGCCGGTTCCTGACCCTTGTGGTGCCCGTCGACATCAATAAAATGTCACACACCACACAAGGGAGTCCTCATGGTCCACGCGCAAGTCCCCGTGCACCGCGCCCACCCCTGGCACGGGATCATGGTCGCCACCGCCCTCCCCTTCCGCGCGGACGGCTCCGTCGACCACGACGCCTACGCGCGGCACGTGGCCCGGCTCGTCGCCGAGGGCTGCGACGGGGTCGTCCCGAACGGCTCCCTCGGCGAGTACCAGACCCTCACCGACGCCGAGCGCGCCCAGGTCGTCCGTACCGCCGTCGAAGCCGCCGGTGACGGCGCGCGGGTCATGCCGGGCGTCTCCGCGTACGGCAGCGCCGAGGCCCGCCGCTGGGCCGAGCAGGCCGCCGAGGCCGGCGCGGGCTCGGTCCTGCTCCTGCCGCCGAACGCCTACCGGGCCGACGAGCGGTCCGTACGCGCCCACTACGCCGAGGTCGCCGAGGCCGGTCTGCCCGTCGTCGCGTACAACAACCCCTTCGACACGAAGGTCGACCTCACCCCCGAGCTGCTCGCGCGGCTGCACGGCGACGGCAGCATCGTCGCCGTCAAGGAGTTCAGCGGCGACGTCCGCCGCGCCTACCAGCTCGCCGAACTCGCCCCCGGCCTCGACCTGCTCGTCGGCGCCGACGACGTCCTCCTCGAACTCGCCCTCGCCGGAGCCGTCGGCTGGATCGCCGGCTTCCCCAACGCACTCCCGCGCGCCTGCGCCACCCTCTACCGGGCCGCCGTCGCCGGTGACCTCGCCGTCGCGCTGCCGCTCTACCGCTCGCTGCACCCGCTCTTCCGCTGGGACTCCAGGATCGAGTTCGTCCAGGCGATCAAGCTCTCCATGGACCTCGCCGGCCACCCCGGGGGCACCACCCGGCAGCCCCGCCTCCCGCTGACGCCCGAACAGGAGGCCGTCGTGCGCGCCGCCACCGAGAAGGTCCTCGCCGACGGCCACGCGTAGAGCCCGTCACTCACTCACCAGAAGGGGACCCCATGCGCACCCGCCACGTCTACCACGCGGTGGACTCCCACACCGAAGGCATGCCCACCCGCGTCATCACCGGCGGTTTCGGGAACATCCCCGGCGCCACGATGGCCGAGAAGCGGCTCCACTTCGCCGAGCACCTCGACCACGTCCGCACCCTCCTCATGTACGAACCGCGCGGCCACGCCGCGATGAGCGGCGCGATCCTCCAGCCGCCCACCCGCCCCGACGCCGACTACGGCGTCCTCTACATCGAGGTGTCCGGCCTGCTGCCGATGTGCGGCCACGGCACCATCGGCGTCGCCACCGTCCTCGTCGAGACGGGCATGGTGCCGGTCGTCGAACCGGTCACCACCGTCCGCCTCGACACCCCCGCGGGGCTCGTCAGCGTCGACGTCCACGTCGAGGACGGCCGCGCCCGCTCCGTCACCCTCACCAACGTCCCCGCCTTCTCCGTCGGACTCGACCTCAAGACCGACGTCCCCGGATACGGCACGGTCACCTACGACCTCGCGTACGGCGGCAACTTCTACGCCTTCGTCGACCTCGACGCCCTGGGCCTGCCGTTCGACCGCGCCCACAAGCAGGAGCTGCTCGCCGCCGGGCTCGCCGTCATGGACGCGGTCAACGCCGGCCCCGACCGGCCCGTCCACCCCGAGAACCCGGCCTTCGCCGGGGTCAAGCACGTCTATCTGACCGCCCCCGGCTCCGACGCGACCCGCTCCCGCCACGCCATGGCCATCCACCCCGGCTGGTTCGACCGCTCCCCGTGCGGCACGGGCACCAGCGCCCGCATGGCCCAGCTGCACGCCAGGGGGCTCCTCGCCCCGCACGCCGACTTCGTCAACGAGTCCTTCATCGGCACCGAGTTCACCGGGCGGATCGTCGACGAGACGACCGTGGGCGGACTGCCCGCCGTCGTGCCGACCGTCACCGGCCGCGCCTGGATCACCGGCACCGCCCAGTACTTCCTCGACCCCGACGACCCGTTCCCCGCCGGGTTCCTGCTCTGAGATCACGCGCGGTGGGAGCTGGAGAAACGTGACATTGTACGATGCTCCCCCGTGACTTCTCGGAGGACGCACGATGGGTGACCTGAAACAGTACGGTCTCGTCAGAGCGCAGGAACGGCTCCGCGACCAGGTCGGCCACGCCCTTCGCGCCGCCCTGATCGCCGGCGAACTGCGCCCCGGCCAGGTCTACTCGGCCCCCGGACTCGCGAGCGACCTCGGCGTCTCCGCGACCCCGGTCCGCGAGGCCATGCTCGACCTGGCCCGGGAGGGCCTGGTCGAGCCCGTCCGCAACAAGGGCTTCCGCATCACCGAGGTCAGCGAGCGGGACCTCGACCAGTACACCGAGCTGCGGACCCTCATCGAGGTCCCCACCATCGGCCGGGTCACCCGCAGGGCCACCCCCGAGCAGCTGGAGGAGCTGCGCCCGGTCGCCGAGGAGATCGTCTCCCGCGCCCGCGAGCACGACCTCATCGGCTATCTGGAGGCCGACCGCCGCTTCCACCTCGCGCTGCTCGCCCTCTCCGGGAACGAGCGGCTCGTCGAGACCGTGGGAGACCTGCGCAAGCGCTCCCGGCTCTACGGCCTGACCGGCCTCGACGAGGCCGGCAAGCTGGTCTCCTCCGCCGAGGAGCACCTCGAACTCCTCGACCTGATGATCGCCGGGGACGCGCCCGGCGCCGAGGCGTGCATGAGACGGCACCTCGGCCATGTGCGCTCCCTGTGGGCGGACGCGGACGCCGACGCCGACGCCGATCAGGCCTGATCCTCCGGCGGGACGATCTCCCGCTTGAGCACCTTCCCCGTCGGGCCCTTCGGCAGGGCGTCCGTGAGCCAGACCCGGCGCGGGTACTTGTACGGGGCGAGCCGCTCCCGCACATATGCGCGCAGCTCGGCGGGGGAGACCCGGCTGCCGGGCCGCAGGACCACCGCGGCCGCGACCTCCTGCCCGTGCACCGGGTGCGGGACGCCGAGGACCGCGGCCTCCGCCACGCACGGGTGGTCGTGGAGGACCTCCTCCACCTCCCTCGGGTACACGTTGAACCCGCCCCGGATCACGACGTCCTTGAGCCGGTCGACCACCCGGAAGTCGCCCGTCGCGTCCCGGGTGCCGAGGTCGCCCGTGTGCAGCCAGCCGTCCCGTACCGTCTCGGCGGTGGCCTCGGGGCGGCGCCAGTACCCCTTCATCACGTTGTGGCCGCGGATGACGAGCTCACCGACCTCGCCGTCCGGGACCTCCTTGCCGTCCCGGTCCACCACACGCATCTCCACGCCCTCGACGGGGATGCCGATCGTGCCGGGGAACCGCGGCCGGTCGCTCCGGTTCACACAGGCCAGCGG
Source organism: Streptomyces sp. NPDC055815 (assembly GCF_053616475.1). Classification (NCBI taxonomy): domain Bacteria; kingdom Bacillati; phylum Actinomycetota; class Actinomycetes; order Kitasatosporales; family Streptomycetaceae; genus Streptomyces; species Streptomyces sp. NPDC055815. Next base: position 44,666 of record NZ_JBSHDU010000049.1, read on the forward strand.
GGACGACTCCGACAGCCCGTACCCCTCCAGTACCGCGCAGCCGAACTCGGACTCGAAGCCGGTGAGCACCGCCACCGGGAGGGCGGAGCCGCCGCACAGGCAGACCCGCAGCGAGGAGACGTCGTGGAGCGCGCGGTCCGGCTGCCGCAGCAGCAGCCCGTACATCGTGGGGACGCCGAGGAAGACCGTGACCCGGTCCCGCGCGACGAGCGCCAGCGCGCCGGCCGGGTCGAAGCGGGCCATGAGGGTCAGACAGGCCCCCACGGCCACCGCCGAGTTCAGCCCCATGACCTGCCCGAAGGAGTGGAACAGCGGCAGCCCGCCGAAGACCACGTCCGAGGGGCCGAGCCCCAGGACCCGCACGCCTTCGTCGACGTTGCGCCGGATGTTGCGATGGGTGAGCTCGGCGCCCTTCGGCGCCCCGGTCGTGCCGGAGGTGTACAGCACGACCGCCGTGTCCTGGGGGGTGCGGGATGCCGCCCGCACGCGCGCGTGGCCCGCCAGCAGCCCCGTGAAGGCGCCCGGTTCGACCGCGAGGTGCGGGACGCCCGCGAGCCGGGCGCCCTCGGCGGCCTCCTCGCCGTCCCGGTGCCAGGCCAGGAGCAGCGCCGCCTCGGCGTCCGCCAGGCAGTGGCGGACCTCGCCCGCGCGCAGCAGCGGGTTGAGCGGCACGACGATCGCGCCCGCGCGCAGGATGCCGTAGTACAGCACGGCGAACAGCGTGCCGTTCGGGAGCATGAGCGCGACCCGGTCGCCGGGCCCGACCCCGCGCGCGTGGAGGAGGGCGGCGGCCCGGTCGGCGCGCTCGTCGAGCGCGCCGTACGTCAGCGCGTCGGGGCCGAGCCGCAGCGCGGTCCGCTCGGGGTGCGCGGCCGCGCTCCGGGCGAGGAGTTCGGGGACGGTGCCGTCGTCGACGCTCATCAGGGCTGCTCCTTCGGGGCCGTACGGTGCGGAGGCGGTACGGGGCGGGGGACGGCGACCGCGGTCAGCAGCAGGCCCTCGCGGACGAGCCAGCGACCGTGCAGCACGCGGGGGAGGGGGTACGGCCGCACGGGCGAGGCCGTGCCGGGATCGACCAGGAGCCGAGCCAGGAACCGGCCGGCGGCCCCGGGACGGCCCGTACGCGCGCGTGGGGGTGGATCGGGGCGGTCGTACGTGCCGAGCCGTTCGGTACGGACGTCCGGGAGTGGATCAGGCCGGTCGTCCGTGCCGAGTCGTTCGGGACGGGCGACCCGGAGTGGATCAGGGCGGTCGCCCGCGCCGAGCCGTTCCGTACGCGCGCGTGGGGACCCGTGCAGGTGCACCTCGGCGTCCTCGAAGCCGAGCCAGTCGCCCCCGTACCCGCTCCAGGCCTTGTAGACGGACTCCTTGGCGCTGAACAGCAGCCGGTCCCAGGCGATGTCCGGCCGCCGCGCGGCCAGTTCGCGCAGCCGCGGCTCCTCCGGGCCGAACGCCACCGCCTCGCGGACCCCGGACGGCAGCGGCGCGTGCGGTTCGGCGTCGATGCCGAGGGCGAGGAAGCGGGCCGACCGCGCCACCGCCGCGCCCCGGTATCCCGCGCAGTGCGTGATGCTGCCGACGGTGCCCTCGGGCCACGTGGGCGCCCCGCGCCGCCCCCGAAGGAGCGGGGCCGCCGCCACCCCGAGGGCGGCGAGCGCCCGGTGCGCGCAGAGCCGGGCGGCCGCGAACTCGCGCCGCCTGCCGGGCACGGCGCGGGCCATCAGGGCCTCCTCCTCGGGGAAGCGCCACACGGGGTCGGGGTCGTGGGTGGCTTCGGCCCAGCGCACCCGCTCGGGCAGCAGCGCACCGAGCAGAAGCGATTCCCCGGGGCGGCCGCTCACGCCCGGACGCCCGACGGGGCCGGTCCGGCCGGGACCACCGGGAACTCCGCCCACGTCGCGATCCGTTCGACCAGGCCCGCGTTGTGCCGGATCCACCGGAAGTGGTCCAGCCGCCGCCCTCCGGCGTCCGACGCCCGGTAGCTCCACCGCCGGACCCGCGCCGAAGGCAGCTTCGCGCACAGGTGGTCCACCGCCCGCGGCGGCGCGAGCGCGTCGCCCTCGACGTCGACGGCGAGCACGGGCAGGTCCACGGCCCGCAGCGCCTCCTCGTAGTCGGCGACGGCGCCCACGGCCCCGTACCGCCCGGTCCTCATCTGCCGGGCCCAGTCCCGCATCACGCCCACCGACTCGCGCCCGCCGAAGCCGAACCGGTGCCCCGGCCAGTACCCGAGCAGCTCCGCGCCGGCCACGCACAGCAGGCTCCGTACGAGCCACCGCCCACCCGGCCGGGGATCCGCCCCCGTACCGAGCGCGCGCCACCAGGCCGAGCCGCTCGCGACCAGCACGACCCCCGCGAGGCGCGGGCGGTACAGGCCGCAGTGCACCAGGCCGAGCTGGCCGCCGAGGCTGTGCCCCAGGACCAGCCTCGGCGCCTCGGGGAACGCCCGCTCGACCGCGTCGAGGACCGCGCCGATGTCGTGCTCGACGAGCTCCCGGTAGCCGAACCGCACCCCGCGCGCCGGCACCGGGGTGCTCTCGCCGTGGCCCCGCAGGTCCGTCGTCACCACGGTCGCGCCCCGCCGGTGCAGGGCCCGCGCCAGCGGGGTGTAGTGGCGGGCGGCGGTGCCCATCGCGGGCAGGACGACCACGACCGGGGCGGCCGGCTCGGGGCGCGCATGGACGCGGACCACGAGCGTGGCGCCGTCGGGGGCGGTGAGCTCGGCCAGTACGGGGAAGGGGGAGGGCTTCATCGGCGCTCGCGGTGCTCGGGGCTCACGTCCTCCAGCTGCCAGCCGATCACGCCCGCGCCCCAGGTGACCCCCGCGCCGAACCCGGCCACCCCGAGCAGGCCCGTCGGGCCGAGGCGGCCCTCCTGCCAGGCCTGGTGGAGGGCGAGCGGGATGGAGGCGGAGGAGGTGTTGGCGACCCGGTCGACGTTGAGGTACAGCCGCTCCGGCGGGACGCCGAGCTCCTTGCCCACCGCCTGGACGATGCGCGCGTTCGCCTGGTGGGCGACGAACAGGTCGACGTCCTCGGCGGTCAGCTCCCGTCGGGCGAGGACGTCCCGCGCCGCCTCGCTCATCCGCTCCACGGCCTGGACGAAGATCTCGGGGCCGTCCATCCGGAGCTTCCGGTCGTACCGGTCGGCGTACAGGAGCGGGATCAGATCCCCGTCCGAACCGAGCCGGAACGCGGGCTCCACGGAGGGTCCTGGGTCCACGTCCGCCACGACCACCGCTCCGGCGCCGTCGCCGAGCAGGACCGCCGTCGACCGGTCCTCGTGGTCGGTGATCCGGGTCAGCGCCTCGGCGCCGCAGACCAGGACGGTGCCGGCCCGGCCCGACTCGATCAGGGCGACGGCGTGGTCGAGGGCGTACACGAACCCGGCGCAGGCCGCGTGCAGATCGAACGCGGCGGCCTTGTCCGCCCCGAGCCGGGCGGCCACCTCCACGGCGAGCCCCGGGGTGGTCCGGTCCGGGGTCGTCGTCGCCACGACGACGTGCCCCACCTCGCGCGCGGTGCGCCCCGCCTGGGCCAGCGCCGTCCGGGAGGCGGCGAGCGCGAGGTCGGCGAGGTGGCCGTCCTCCGGCAGGAAGTGGCGCTGCCGGATCCCGGTGCGCTTGACGATCCACTCGTCGGAGGAGCCGATGGCGGCGAAGTGACTGTTGGGCACGGCCCGCTCGGGCAGCGCGGAGCCGATGCCGACGATCGTCGCGGTCATGAGCGGTCCTCCTTCTGCGCGGACCGGATCCCGAGGATCGTCGCGGTCATGAGCGGTCCTCCTTGCCGGCGCGGGGCGGGGCGCCGATGCCCGGGGGTTCGCCGACGGCGCCGACCCCCATGCGGACGGCGTGCATCCCGCCGTCCGCGTGCACGATCTCCCCGGTGACGGTGGCCGCCAGGTCCGAGAGCAGGAAGAGCACCGGGCCGACGAGCCGGGCCGGATCCGCGCGGCTCCAGCCGAGCGGCGCCTCCTGCTCCCAGCGGTCGGCGATCCGGTCGAAGGTGCTGATGGCCCGCCCGGCCACGGTCTCGACCGGGCCGGCGGCGACGAGGTTGACGCGGATGCCGGAGTGCCCCAGATAGAGCGCGAGGTAGCGGCAGACCGCGCCGAGCGTGGCCTTGCCGACCCCCATCCAGTCGTATCCCGGCCAGGCCCCGGACGAGTCGAAGTCGAGCCCGACGACACTGCCCCTGGCCGCGCCCGCGCCGCCGCCCTCACGCAGCAGCGGGGCGAGCGCGGTGGTCAGCGCGTGCAGCGAGAACGCCGCCGTGCGCAGGGCGAGCGTCGCGCTCTCGACCGGGGTGGTGAGGAAGTTGCCGCTGAGTGCGGACTGCGGGGCGGCGGCGATCGCGTGCAGGACGCCGTCGACCGCGCCCCAGCGGCGCTCCAGCTCCTTGGTGAGCGCGTCGAGGTCCTCGGGGCGCGTCACGTCGAGTTCCAGGACGTCGGCCGGGTACGGGAGGCCGGAGGCCGCCGCCTCCGTGATCCGGCGGGTCCGGCCGAAGCCTGTCAGCAGGACCTCCGCGCCCGCCTCCTGGAGCGCCCGCGCGGTGTGCCAGGCGATCGAGTCGTCGTTGAGGACACCGGTCACCAGATAGCGGCGCCCCGAGAAGCCGAGCAGGTCGGGGACGCCGTGGGGGTCGCGGGAGGCTCGCATCAGGACCGTCCTTCCACGGCCAGGACCAGGGCCGCGTTGTGTCCGCCGAAACCGAAGGAGGTGGAGAGCCCGAACAACCGGCCTCCACGCGCGCGCGTGGTGAGCTTCCGCGCCGTATGCACGAGGTCCAGCCGGCCGAGCGCCGGGTCAGGCCGGCTCAGCCCCGCCGTCGGAGGCGCGACGCCGTGCCGCAGCGCCTGGAGCGTGGCGATGGCCTCCACCGCGCCCGCCGCCCCGAAGAGGTGCCCGAGGGCGCCCTTGGAGGAGGAGAGGGGCAGTTCGGCGAGGACGTCGGCCCCGAGGGCCCGGCGCAGGGCCTCGCACTCCAGGCGGTCGTTGAGGGCGGTGCCGGTGCCGTGCGCGTTCACGTAGGCCAGTTCGCCAGGCGCCACCGCGGCCTCCCGCAGGGCGAGCGCGACCGCCCGGCCCGCGGGCCCGCCGCCGGGATCGGGCGCGGTGATGTGGTGGGCGTCGGAGGTCGCCCCGTACCCGCGTACGGCTCCGAGGACCTCGGCCCCGCGCCGGGCGGCACCCTCCGCGGTCTCCAGGACGAGGATCCCGGCGCCCTCGCCGATCACGAAGCCGTCGCGGTCCCGGTCGAAGGGGTGGGCGGTACCGCTCGGGGAGAGGGCGCCGGCGTTGGCGAAGGCGGCCGCCACCAGGTCCGACGAGGCGGCCTCCGCGCCGCCCACGACGACGGCGTCGGCCGCCCCGGCGGCCAGCAGTCGCATGCCCGCGCCGACGGCCTGCGCGCCGCTGCTGCACGCGGACGCGACGCAGAGGCTCTCGCCGTGGAACCCGTACCGCAGGGAGAGGTGGGCGGCGGCCGCGTTGGCCATCATCTGCGGGACCATCAGCGGCGACACGAAGTCCGCGCCCTCCCTCTCGTACACCTCCCGCTGCGCCTCGAAGGAGGACGTCCCGCCGAGGCCGCAGCCGATGACGCAGGCGACGCGCTCGGGCGGCCAGACCTGTCCGCCGGTCCGGTGCCCGGCCTGCGTCAGGGCCTCCTCGGCCGCCACCAGGGCCAGCTGCGTGAAGCGGTCGGTGCGGCGCACCAGGTTCCGCGGCAGATGGTCGGCGGCGGTGAACTCCGCCTGCCGGACCGCCGGATGGCCGCCGGGGGCCGGGATCGCCGCGTCCCCGGCGACGGCGCGCTCGTGGAGCACGCCGGCGCCGACGCCGAACGGGGTGACCGCGCCGAAGCCCGTGACGACGACCTCACGGGCCCGCCGGGGATCACTCAACTCCGGCCTTCTCGTAGCACAGTTCGAGGATCTGGCCGACGGTGTCGATGCCGTCGAAGTCCTTCGTGCGGACCGGCACCCCGAGGTCCCGCTTGACCGACTGCGCGAGCTCGACCATGTCGAGCGAGTCGATCTCCAGGTCGTCGAGCGCGGCCCCCGGCAGGACGTCGGCGGCGTCGACGCCGAGCTCGACCAGGGCGTCGGTGATGAACTGCTCGATGGTGGCGCGGTCCAGGGTCTCGGACATGACTCTCCCGTGCGGTGTGCGGACGGCCGGATGAGGGGATCCGGATGAGGGAACCGGAGGTGGGGATGCGGTGCGGTCAGGAGGTGAGCTTCGAGGCGTGGTACGGAGACCAGTGCCACTGCCGCCAGTAGCTCTCCGCGATGTCCACCCACTCCTCCAGGCGTGCGGCGCTGTCCAGGAAGCGGGAGGCGCTGACCACCAGCCAGCTGTAGACGGCCTGGCTGTCGCGGCAGCCGCCGCACTCCCCGGACGTGCAGCAGAACTGCAGCGACTCGTAGTCGGCGCCCCAGGCGGCGAAGCCCGGGATCACCGGATTGCCGTTGGCCACCCGCTCCTCGTGGTCGGGGTGGTCGACGCTGAGGCTCGGGCAGACCTCGTACCCGAAGCGGGCGCCCCAGTGCGAGGTGCCGGTGATGAGGCTGCGGATGAAGTACGGATGGCTGACCACGGCCTCCGGGTAGGCCTCCTTGACCCGCAGGGCCTCGTCGAGGACACGGCGCTCGTTCTCGATCCGCAGCGGGTTGTCGGTGCCGTGCTCGCTGTAGAAGTTGAAGGTGACGATGTTGCCGTTCTCGGCGATCTTGCGGACGGTCGGTTCGAGGTACGGCAGCCCGTCCTCGGAGAGCGCGAAGATGAACAGGACCCGCGGATCGTCCTTGTAGTGCGAGAGCGCCGTGTCGAACAGGCCGGTGAACTTGGAGCCGTTGACCCGGATGGCGCGCAGGTCGTCGTCGAGCGGCCCGCCGCCGAAGATGCTGACGGCCACGGCGATGTGCTCGAAGCCCTGCACGGGCATGGGACGCAGACCGTTGGTCGAGATCGTGATGTACGGCAGCTCCTCGACGAACGCCTCCACCCGGCGCAGCACCAGGGTCGGCTCACCACCGATCAGGGTGGCCTGATTGACGCCCTCGTCCCGCAGCCGACGGGCGAAGGCCCGGATCTTGTCGACGTCGGACAGCTCGCGCACGGCGGTGTCGAAGCCGCCCTCGAAGTACCAGCAGCCCTTGCAGCGGATGTTGCAGGTGTTGGTGAGGTGGACCTCGCACGAGCGCACCTCGCGGCCGAGACGGCGCAGCCGGTGCAGGCGCTCGGCGAGATCGGGGCGTTCGGCCAGGAGGGCGGCGGTGCGCTCCTTCGCCTCGCGGCGGCCGAGCGGACGCGGGGTGATGGTCAGGGGGGTGGCCATGGGGTGCGGACTCCTCGGTGGGCCGGTCTTGGGGTACGGGGGCCAGGGGGGAGCCCGGGAACTACTCGGGGACCTTCAGGCCGAGGTTCTCGATCCGCGGGGTGACCTTCGCCCGCCAGATGTCGCGCGCCTCTCCGTTGGTGGTCTGCCGGAGACCGAAACGGACCGCGAGCTTCGAGCGCTCCGAACGCGAGCTCCCGAAGATCCGGTTGAATCCGGGCCACAATCGGTCGAGACCCTGCTGGAGTTCCTCGCGGCCCTCCTCGGTGCGGGCGAGATTCCGGCAGACACGCGCGCCGTGCGCGATGTGCACCTTCTCGTCGAGAATGATCGTGCGCACCGCCTCGGCCCAGGGCTTGTAACTGCTCTGCGCGAATTCCGAGATCATCACCATCGCGGTCTCCTCGCCGATGTACGAGAAGATGCCGCGCTCGGCCCAGGTGGTGCACGTGTGGAACTCGTGGCCGGCGAAGAGATCACGGTCGGCGAGCCGCTGCTGCTCCATGTATCCGGTGTCCACGCCGATGTCGGCCAGGACCCTTTTGCCGATCTTGTAGTGGTCGTACTCCTCGACGGCGCGCTCGGCGCACACCTGCCGTTCCTCGGCGTTCGGCGCGAGCGGCAGGAACACCTGGATGTAGTCGTCGGCACCGGACAGTTCACCCTCGGTGTTGACGATCATTCCCCGGACGGCGATCTCGCGGTAGTCCTCGGGCATGGCGAGGAATTCCTCGGGGGTGCGGACGACGACTGCCTCGTCGACGGGAACGGAAGATGCCATGGTGATCCACTCGCCTCGCTCGTTCGACTTCGACCCGAAAGACCGCCGCCCTCGCGGCGGAGACCGCGGACTTCCCGCCGGAGACCGCGGACTTCGCGTGAGAGGCCGCGGACACCCCGCGATGGAGACCGCGGACATCAAGCTGGTGGAGCGGTCGAACGCTATCCACGGCGCAGCCGGTCCATCAATGAGACCGAGGGACCGGAATGGCCGATTTCCCCCGAGTCGTTCACGACGTGCCCAGAACCGGATCAAGAACCGCTCGCGGCGCGTCGGACAAGACCGCGCAAGATCGCCCCGCCCCTCCTTTTCGGCGTCGACCAGCGGGAAAGTCGGGAGGAGGGCAATCCTCCGAATTCGCCACCCGCGGCCGGATTTCCACGGCCCGCAGAGTGGCCGGATGGGACCTGAATCAGGCCTGGAATTCACCTTGCGAGGACCCCGAAGAGTGTCAACTCGGCCACGCCCGGCGGGAATCGAACGACCTGGACACCGTCTCGAATCTCTATATGCTGGCGCCATGCTTTCTGCCGCCTCCGCGCCCGCGAACGCCACCCCCTCCCCCTCCTCCACCCCTTCCGTGCCCGCGCCGGCCTACGCCTCCCGGCTGGCCGACGTCGGCTCGTCGCCGGTACGGGAGATCCTGGCGCTCACGGCACGGCCCGAGGTGATCTCGTTCGCCGGAGGCCTGCCCGCCCCCGAGCTGTTCGACATCGCCGGGATCCACGCGGCGTACGACCGGGTCCTCACGGAGAACCCGCAGGCGGCCCTCCAGTACTCGACGACCGAGGGCGACCCGGAGCTGCGCACCGCCATCGCCGACCGGCTCGCCGCGCGCGGACTGCCCACGGACGCCGACGACCTGCTCGTCACCACCGGCTCGCAGCAGGCGCTCACGCTCCTCACCACCGCCCTGGTCGAGCCGGGCAGCGTGGTTCTCGTCGAGGACCCCTGTTACCTCGCCGCCCTGCAGACCTTCGGCTTCGCCGGCGCCCGCGTCGTCCCGGTGCCCACCGACGACCAGGGCATCCTCCCGGAGGCCCTGGAGGAGATCGCGGCCCGCGAGCAGGCCACCCTCCTCTACATCGTCCCCACCTTCCAGAACCCCACGGGCCGCACCCTCCCCGCCGAGCGCCGCCACGCCGTCGCCGAGGCCGCCGCACGGCACGGGTTCTGGATCGTCGAGGACGACCCGTACGGCGAACTGCGCTACGACGGCGAGCGCGTCCCCGCCATCGCCGCCGACCCCGTGGCCGCCGACCGCACCGTCCTGCTCGGCTCCTTCTCCAAGGTGATGGCCCCCGGTCTCCGGCTCGGCTTCCTGCGCGCCCCCGCCGGGCTGCGCCGCGCCTGCGTGATCGCCAAGCAGGCGGCCGACCTGCACACCTCGACGATCGACCAGGCCGCCGCCGCGCGCTATCTCCGCGACAGCGACCTCGACGCGCACGTCGCGGTGATGCGCGCCGCCTACCAGGAGCGCCGGGACGCGATGCTCGAAGGCCTGCCGGCCGCGCTGCCCGAGGGCAGCCGCTGGAACAGGCCGGAGGGCGGCATGTTCATCTGGGTGACCCTCCCCGCCGGCCACGACGCGACGGCCCTCCTGAAGACCGCCGTCGCCCACGAGGTGGCGTACGTGCCGGGGGCGCCGTTCTTCTGCGGCGAACCGGACCCGGGCGCGATGCGCCTGTCCTTCACGACGCACTCGGCCGACGAGATCAGGGAAGGGCTCCGCCGGCTGGCGAAGAGCTTCGTCCGATGACGGACGCGCAGGCTGCCTCTTTCTCCCCGCATGCCGTCGGCACGCTCTCGCCGGACGAGCTCAACGCGCTCGTCCAGCGGCAGTTCCCCGACTACGCGGCCTGCCGGGTCACCGACGCGAGCGGGACGCACCTGCTCATGGAGGCGGACGGGGCCCGGCTCCGCACCCGGCCCGGCGGCACGATCTCCGGCCCCGAACAGGCCGGTCTCGTCGACCTCGCCGCCTTCCTCCTGATCAACGCCCGGCTCGGCCGCGCCACCCCGATGGCGCTCACCACCTCCCTCCAGATCAGCTACCTCAACCGCCCCCGGCCCGGACTGCTCCGCACCCACGCGCGCATGGCCAAGTTCGGCCGCCGCCTCTGCGTGGTCCTCGCCGAACTCAGCGACGAGGCGGGGGATCTGGCGGCCTCCGCCACCGTGACGTACTCCGTCCCACCGGCGGACGCGGGCCGCGGGACGGGCTGACGCGCGCTGCTGGACCGGCCGGCGTGCGCCGCCGCACCGGCTGACGCGGGTCGCTGGACGGGCCTACGCGGGTCGCCGGACCGGCTGGCGCGGGTCGCTCGCCGAGCGCCGCCCGGGCCATCACCTCGTGTCGTTGTTGGGCCGAACGGGTGAGGAGCGGGAGGATGGGGCCATGAGTAGGTACGAGAGGTACGACGTCACCGACGAGCAGTGGGAGGGCCTCGCCCAGGTCGTGCCCCTGCGCGGCCGTGACGAATGGCCGTCCAGGGTCGACCACCGCACGATCCCCGAGCAGTACGAATCCGCCGAGCAGCGCCGCATGGTCGTGCTCCGCGTGCAGGTCTTCGCCGACGCCCGCGAGGTCGCCGAGTACCTCATCGCCCAGATCCCGGTGCTCCTCGATCTGACGAGCGCCGACACCGAGGTCGCCAAGCGGATCCTCGACTTCAGCAGCGGCGTGGTCTTCGGCCTCGGCAGCGGGATGCACCGCGTCGACCGGAACGTCTTCCTGCTGGCCCCGGCCGGCACGGAGGTCGAGGGCGCGGAGGGCGAGGACGAGGAGGACGTCGTGGGCCGCCGGACCGCCGGCGTCCCCCGATCGTAGGAAGGTCATCTCGCCGTAACGGTTCGTCAGGGAATGATCTGCGTACGGTCCGGGCATGGACCTCACCGGCGGCTCCACGCTCGCCCGCACGTCAGACGACCCCTCCTCCGACGTCGTTCCCTCCTCGGTTCGCCCCGCACCCGTCGGTGCCGGCTCTGCCGGTACTGACGCTGCCACCACTCCCTCCGTCGACGCCCCGCCTGCCGGCTCCCCTTCTGCCGGCTCCTCGCCCGTGACGCCTGCTTCCGGTGCCGGCTCATCCCGTGCAGGCGGTTCCGGTACCGGTTCCTCCGGTGCCGGCCCCTCCGGTGCGGGCGGTTCCGGTCGCGGCGCTTCCGGGCCCCGTGTCTCCGTCCCCGAGGCGCGGGGCCCGGTCGCCGCGGCGGGCCGGGGCGGCGGGCCGCGTACCGCCCGGCCCGCCGTCACCGAGCTGCGGCTGTCCGCGTTCGCGGGCCACCGCTCCGCCGCGCACCCGCTCGGACCGGTCACCCTGTTCACCGGGCCCAGCGGCAGCGGCAAGTCCACCACCCTCCGGGCGTACGAGGCCCTGGCCAGGCTCGGCGCGGGCGACACGCTCGACGAGGTGTTCCCCGACCCCGCCGGCTGCGTCCCCGAGCGCGCCCGGCCCGACGAGCAGGGCAGGCGCGGCTTCCGGATCGGCTGCACGGTGGACGGACCCGAAGGCCCCGTCCACCTGGACCTCGCCGTGCAGGCCGAGCCCCGGCTCCGGATCGTCGGCGAACGGCTCACCGGCCGCGGCCGCACCCTGCTCGCCACCGCGCTCCGCGACCCCGGCCGGAGCGCCGTACAGGCCGAGTGGCACACGGCGGGCGCCACGCCCGTCACCCGAGCCCCGTTCCCCGACGACCTGCTCGGCACGGCGCTGCTGCCCCTGCGGGTCGCGGGCAAGACCCAGGGGCAGCGGCACGTCCTGGCCGCCGCCGAGCAGGTGGTCATCGGCCTGCGGTCGGCCTTCGCCTGCGACCCCAGGCCCGACGGGATGCGGGCCCCCGTGCCGCCCGGCGAGGGGCGGCTGCGGCGCGGCTGCGGCAACCTCGCCGAGGTCCTGCACCGCACCCACACGGACTGCCCGCGCCGCCACCACCGCCTCGCGGCCGTCGCCGGAGCGGGCTGCAGGGGACCCGTCACCGGTGTCGGCGTACAGGAACTCCCGGAGGGGACCCTCCGTGCCGTCCTCGAACGCGGCGGCCGGCCCGCGACCCCGCTCGGCCGCCTCGGCGACGGCGAACTCCGCTATCTGGCCCTCGCGCTCACCCTGCTCACCGGCCCCGGAGTGCTGGAGATGGACCGGATCGCCGAGGTCCCCGACGCCATGCAGAGCCTGACGCTGCTCACCGACGGCCTGGACCGGGGCCTCGACGGGAGGCAGGTGGGCGAACTGCTGCGGCTCGCCGCGGGCATCGCCGCCGACGGTCACATCCGGGTGGCGGGCACGGTCGGCGAACGGGCGGCGGAGGAGGCGCGCCGGACGCCCGGGGTGACGGTGGTAGACCTGGGCGGGTGACCGACGACAACGACAAGAGGGGCGGGGGCCCGGTGGGCCACGACGTGGCGGGGCTGCAGCGCAGGCTGGCCGAGTTCGCGGCGGCGCGGGACTGGCAGCCCTACCACACGCCCAAGAACCTGGTGGCGGCCCTCAGCGTGGAGGCGGCCGAACTCCTGGAGATCTTCCAGTGGTTGACGCCCGAGCAGGCGGAGCGGGTGATGGACGACCCGGAGTCGGCGCACCGGGTCGCCGACGAGGTGGCGGACGTGCTCGCCTACCTCCTCCAGTTCTGCCAGGTGCTCGGGGTCGATCCGCTGGAGGCCCTCGCGGCCAAGATCGACCGGAACGAGGTCCGATTTCCCGTCCGGAGGCGGGGCGGAGGAGGTGAGGGCGGCGCCGTGGAGGGAGATCGTCACTCTTCGGAGTGATCGACTTTTCCCCGTCAGGCTTCCTGTCCACAGATTTCCGAATTCCTCTGGTGTCGAGGCTCAGGCGGCCTCACTCTGGGTAGTGGAGTGAGTGGGCAGTAAGTCGTACGAACGGGGGCGGGGTTGATGGAAGCGGAGCGACTCATCGCGCTCGGCCGGCACGCACTGGCGGAGAGCGGGACGGCGCAGGACATCGTGGCGGAGGCCTGGCAGGCCCAGGCGCTCGCCCAGGCGATAGGGAGTCACCTCGCGCTCTGTGGACCGATGGAGCTGCGGGGCGAGGCGCGGGGTCTGAGCGAGATCGGGGAGTACCCGACCTGGGGCGCCGGCGGGCCGCGGGCGGCCCAGCTCACCGAAGTCGCGGACCCCAGCGGGGCGTTGACCGCGCTCGGGGAGCTGCTCGGGGAGGTGGGGATCGCGCTCGTGGGAGTGGCCTGCGCCACCGACGAGGAGGGGCTGTACTGGCAGTGCATCGAGGCCATCGACGCCGCCGACGAGTCGAGCGACCGGGTGCGCGGGATGCTGCGGCGCCTCGCCGTGCGGGACGGGGAGCGCGCCCGCCCGCCCGACCCCGCCCGGGGCCGAGCGGGCCCGGGACGGGGCCCGTCGTGGTAGGGGTGCTGCACGCTGCGGCGGTACGGGGCGGGGCCCTGGTGCTCGGGTCGGTGCTGTGGTTGACCGTGATGTGCAGGGCCGTGGTGCTCGGGTCGGGGCCGGCCGGGGCCGTGGTGTTCGGGTCGGGGCCGGCTGGGGCCCTGGCGTCCGGGGCCGTGGTGTTCGGGTCAGTGGCCGCCGGGCTCGCGGTGCTCGGCGGTGGGGTGATGGTGGGCGTCGGAGCTCCGTGGCCCGGGCTCCTGCTGCGTCCCGGCCTCCGGGGCGAGGCGGTCGGACGTGGACTGGAGGTCGGCGTCCAGCTGGGAGAGGTCGGCGGAGAGCGCCGCCATCAGCTCCTCCATCTGCTGGAGCAGGCCCTTGGGGGCGCCGGCGCCCTTCTGCTCGGGCACGGACTGCGGCACCGGCTGTTCGGGCACGGCCCGCTCCGGCGCGGCTTCCTGGGACATGGCGGCCTCCTCGGCCCGGGCCCCGCCGCCGAGGACGGGGCCGTGAGAGAGACGCACCGGCATCGGCCGCCGGCACGCGGGCCGGGCGGTCCGGCTCCGCCCGAGCCAACGACGGGTGCCGGGCCCCGGTCACTGGCCAGCGCGGACGCCGCCCGCCAGGGGGCCGGATTTTCACCCGACCGAGCCGGTGCGGACGGAGAGCTGACGACGACGTTGACACGCACCCGAAGGTGCAGGATGGAGGCATGGATCTTCGCATCTTCACCGAACCCCAGCAGGGGGCCGACTACGACACCCTCCTCGCGGTGGCCCGGGCCACCGAGGAGCTCGGATTCGACGCCTTCTTCCGCTCCGACCACTACCTCGGCATGGGGTCCGGCGACGGGCTGCCCGGGCCGACGGACGCCTGGATCACCCTGGCGGGCCTGGCGCGGGAGACGAAGAGGATCCGGCTCGGCACGCTGATGACGGCCGGCACCTTCCGGCTCCCCGGAGTCCTCGCCATCCAGGTCGCCCAGGTGGACCGGATGTCCGGCGGCCGGGTCGAACTGGGCCTGGGAGCGGGCTGGTTCGAGGAGGAGCACACGGCGTACGGCATCCCCTTCCCGAAGGAGAGGTTCGGCCGCCTGGAAGAGCAGCTGGCGATCGTCACCGGCCTGTGGGAGACCGAGGTCGGGAAGACCTTCAGCTACGACGGGGAGTACTACCGGCTCACCGACTCGCCCGCGCTGCCCAAGCCGGCCCAGTCCAGGGTCCCGGTGCTGATCGGCGGGCACGGCGCGAGCCGCACGCCCCGCCTCGCCGCGCGGTACGCGGACGAGTTCAACATCCCGTTCGCCTCCGTCGAGGACAGCGAGCGGCAGTTCGGCCGGGTCCGGGCCGCCGCGGAGGCGGCCGGGCGGGCGGCCGGCGACCTGGTTTACTCGAACGCGCTGGTGGTCTGCGTCGGCAAGGACGACGCCGAGGTGGCCCGCCGGGCCGCCGCCATCGGCCGGGACGTGGACGAGCTCAGGGCGAACGGGCTCGCGGGCTCGCCCGCGGAGGTCGTCGACAAGCTCGGACGGTACGCGGCGATCGGCTCCTCCCGGGCCTACCTCCAGGTCCTCGACCTGGCGGATCTGGACCATCTGGAGCTGATCTCCGACCAGGTCCAGTCGCAGCTGCGATGAGCGGGGGAGAGCCGATGAGACCGGGCCGTACGTTCGCCGAAGCCCTCGGGGCGGGGGTGCTCGTCCTCGACGGCGGGCTGTCCAACCAGCTGGAGGCGCAGGGCTGCGACCTCTCGGACGCGCTCTGGTCCGCGCGGCTCCTCGCCGACGGGCCCGAGCAGATCGAAGCGGCCCACGCGGCCTACGTGCGGGCGGGTGCGCGGGTGCTGATCACCTCCAGCTACCAGGCCACGTTCGAGGGCTTCGCCCGGCGGGGCGCGGGCCGGGAGGAGGCGGCGGGGCTGCTCGCGCGGAGCGTGGAGCTGGCCCGGGCGGCGGCGGAGGGGGTACGGGAGGAGGTGTGGGTCGCCGCGTCCGTCGGGCCGTACGGGGCGATGCTCGCGGACGGCAGCGAGTACCGGGGACGGTACGGGCTGTCCGTCGGGGCGCTGGAAAGGTTCCACCGGCCGCGGATCGAGGTGCTCGCGGGGGCGGCGCCGGACGTCCTGGCCCTGGAGACCGTTCCGGACGCGGAGGAGGCCGAGGCGCTGCTGCGGGCGGCCGCCGGGTGCGGGGTGCCGGTGTGGCTCTCGTACACCGTCGAGGGCGGGCGGACCCGGGCCGGGCAGGACCTGGCGGAGGCCTTCGCGGTCGCCGCGGGGAACGAGCAGGTCGTGGCGGTCGGGGTGAACTGCTGCGACCCGGCCGAGGCGGGGGAGGCCGTGGAGCTCGCGGTGGCCGTGACCGGGAAGCCGGCCGTGGTCTACCCGAACAGCGGGGAGCAGTGGGACGCCCGGGCGCGGGGCTGGCACGGGGACATGGCCTTCGACCCGACGCGGGCCCTCGCATGGGCCGGGGCGGGCGCTCGGCTCGTCGGCGGCTGCTGCCGCGTCGGCCCCGCCACCATCGGGGCGCTCGCCGAGACCCTGACGGCGGAGGGCGGTGACGCGGCGGCCGGGGCTCGGTGATGCCGGGCCCAGGGTTCGGTGAGGCCGCGCCCAGGGGCCGGTGATGCCGCGGCCGGGGGGCCGGTGACCGTGCTCCCAGGGGTGGGTCGGGGCCGTGGGCGGGCGGTGGGCGTGCGGAAAATGCCTGGTGGGGAGGGGAAGGGCGAACCATACTCGAAGGTGTGTTCCTGACGATCAGTACAACCGGCAACCCGGAGCGACCCGCGACCGATCTCGGCTTTCTGCTGCACAAGCATCCCGAGCGGGCGCAGGCGTTCTCGACCTCGCACGGCACGGCGCACGTCCTCTATCCCGAGGCGAGCGACGAGCGGTGCACCGCGGCACTCCTCCTGGAGGTGGACCCCGTGGCGCTGGTGCGCCGCGGCAAGGGCAGGGGCCGGGGCGGCGCCCCGGACGCGGCGCTCGCGCAGTACGTGAACGACCGGCCCTACGCGGCGTCCTCACTGCTCGCGGTCGCGCTCGCCAAGGTCTTCAAGACCGCGCTGCACGGCGAGTGCAAGCTGATGCCCGAGCGGGCCGCCGCGCCGCTGCCGCTGCGCGTCGAGGTTCCCGCGCTCCCCGCCCGGGGCGGCGCGGAGCTGGTGCGGGCGCTGTTCGGGCCGCTGGGCTGGGACACGGTGGACGCCGAACCGGTGCCGCTCGACGGGAAGTTCCCCGAGTGGGGCGACTCGCGGTACGTGCGTCTCGTCCTGGAGGGCGAGCTGCGGCTCGCGGACGCCCTCAACCACCTGTACGTCCTGCTGCCCGTGCTGGACGACGCCAAGCACTACTGGGTCGCGCCCGACGAGGTCGACAAGCTGCTGCGCGCCGGTGACGGATGGCTGGCCGGCCACCCCGAGCGGAAGCTGATCACCGCCCGCTACCTCTCGCGCCGCTGGGGCCTGGCCCGGGCGGCGACGGAGCGGCTCGAACTGGTCCGGCTCGCCGAGGCCGAGGGGCTGGACGTCGAGGACGTCGACAACGCCGTCGACGAGACCGCCGACACGGAGGAGCGTCCGGTGCCGCTCGCCGAGCAGCGGCGCGAGGCGATCCTCGCCGCGCTGAAGGACGCCGGTGCGGCTCGCGTCCTCGACCTGGGCTGCGGGCAGGGCCAGTTGGTGCAGGCCCTGCTCAAGGACCCGCGCTTCACCGAGATCGTCGGGGTCGACGTGTCCGCGCGGGCCCTGGGCGTCGCCGCGCGCCGGCTGCGCCTCGACAGGATGGGGGAGCGGCAGGCCGCCCGCGTGAAGCTGACGCAGGGCTCCCTCGCGTACACCGACAAGCGGCTGGCCGGGTACGACGCGGCCGTGCTCAGCGAGGTCATCGAGCACCTGGACCTGCCGAGGCTGCCGGCCCTGGAGTTCGCGGTGTTCGGCTCGGCCCGGCCCCGTACGGTCATCGTGACCACGCCGAACGTCGAGTACAACGTGCGCTGGGAGTCGCTCCCGGCCGGACACGTCCGGCACGGCGACCACCGCTTCGAATGGACCCGGGAGGAGTTCCGGGACTGGGCGGCCGGCGTGGCCGCGCAGTACGGGTACGAGGTCGGGTTCGCCCCCGTGGGACCGGACGACCCGGAGGCCGGGCCGCCGACCCAGATGGCCGTCTTCAGCCGTACCGAAAGCCGTACCGAAAGCCGTACCGAGAGCACTGACGCAAGCCGTACCGAAAGCCGTACCGAGAGCACTGACGCAAGCCGTACCGAGAGCCGTACCGACACCGAGAAGGAGGGACCGAGATGACCACCGAGACCCGCACCCTGCCCGTCACCGACCTGTCCCTCGTGGTGCTCGTCGGTGCCACCGGTTCCGGCAAGTCCACCTTCGCCCGGCGCCACTTCAAGCCCACCGAGATCGTCTCCTCCGACTTCTGCCGGGGGCTCGTCGCCGACGACGAGAACGACCAGTCCGCCAGCCGGGACGCCTTCGACGTCCTCCACTACATCGCGGGCAAGCGCCTCGCCGCCGGCCGGCTGACCGTCGTCGACGCCACCAACGTGCAGCAGGAGGCCCGGCGTCAGCTGGTCCAGCTGGCCAGGGCCCACGACGTGCTGCCGATCGCGATCGTCCTCGACCTGCCCGAGGAGGTCTGCCGCACCCGCAACGCCGCCCGGCCCGACCGGGCCGACATGCCCGCGCACGTCATCCAGCGCCACCGGCGCGAGCTGCGCCGCTCGCTGCGCGGCCTGGAGCGCGAGGGCTTCCGCAAGGTGCACGTGCTGAGGTCCGTCGAGGAGGTCGAGGCCGCGCAGGTCGTCCTGGAGCGCCGCTTCAACGACCTGCGGCACCTCACCGGTCCCTTCGACATCATCGGCGACATCCACGGCTGCCGTTCCGAGCTGGAGACCCTGCTCGCGAAGCTCGGCTACGTCGACGGACACCACCCGGAGGGGCGGACGGCCGTCTTCGTCGGCGACCTCGTCGACCGGGGCCCCGACTCACCGGGCGTCCTGCGCCGGGTCATGGCGATGGTCGCCGCGGGCGACGCCCTGTGCGTCCCCGGCAACCACGAGAACAAGCTGGGCCGGTGGCTCAAGGGCCGGAAGGTGCAGGAGACGCACGGCCTGGCCGAGACCATCGAGCAGCTGGGGCGGGAGAGCGAGGAGTTCCGGGCGGAGGTCGGACGGTTCATCGAGGGCCTCGTCAGCCACTACGTGCTCGACGGCGGGAAGCTCGTCGTCTGCCACGCCGGTCTGCCGGAGAAGTACCACGGCCGGAACTCCGGGCGGGTGCGTTCGCACGCGCTGTACGGGGACACCACGGGCGAGACCGACGAGTTCGGGCTGCCGGTGCGCTACCCGTGGGCGGAGGAGTACCGGGGGCGGGCGACCGTCGTGTACGGGCACACGCCCGTGCCGAACACCTCCTGGATCAACAACACCATCTGCCTCGACACCGGGGCCGTCTTCGGCGGGAAGATGACCGCGCTGCGCTGGCCGGAGCGCGAGCTCGTCGACGTACCGGCCGAGCGCGTCTGGTACGAGCCGGCGCGGCCGCTCGCCACCGAGGCGCCCGGCGGGCACCAGGGACGCCCCCTGGATCTGGCCGATGTGCACGGGCGGCGGACCGTCGAGACCCGCCACGGGGGGAACGTCGCCGTGCGCGAGGAGAACGCCGCGGCGGCCCTGGAGGTCATGAGCCGGTTCGCGGTCGACCCGCGGCTGCTCACCTACCTGCCGCCGACGATGGCGCCGGTCGCCACCTCGAAGGAGGAGGGCTACCTGGAGCACCCGGCCGAGGCCTTCGCCCAGTACCGGGCGGACGGCGTCGAGCGGGTCGTGTGCGAGGAGAAGCACATGGGCTCCCGCGCGGTGGCGCTGGTCTGCCGGGACGCCGACGCGGCCCGTGAGCGCTTCGGTGTCGGTGGGGTGACCGGCGCGCTGCACACCCGTACGGGACGGCCCTTCTTCGACGATCCGGCCGTCACCGAGGAGGTCCTCGGCCGGCTGCGGACCGCGATCGGCGCCGCCGGGCTGTGGGACGAGCTCGCCACCGACTTCCTGCTGCTCGACGGCGAGCTGATGCCGTGGTCGCTCAAGTCGGCCGGGCTGCTCCGCGCGCAGTACGCGGCGGTCGGCGCCGCCTCCGGTGCCGTCTTCCCCGGCGCGGTCGCCGCGCTGGAGCAGGCGGTGGCGCGCGGGATCGAGGGGGTCGACGGGCTGCTCGCCAAGCAGCGGGAGCGGGCGACGGACGCGGCGGCGTTCACCGAGGCGTACCGGCGTTACTGCTGGCCGACCGAGGGGCTCTCGGGCGTGCGGTTCGCGCCCTTCCAGCTGCTCGCGGCGCGCGGGCGCTCGCTCGCGGCCGTGCCGCACGACGAGCAGCTCGCCTGGCTGGACCGGCTCGTCGAGCACGACCCGACCGGGCTGCTCCAGGTCACCCGCCGGCTCGTCGTCGACACCGGCGACGAGGCCTCGGTCCGCGCCGGCACCGACTGGTGGCTGGAGCTGACCGGGGCGGGCGGCGAAGGCATGGTCGTCAAGCCGCTCGCGGCGCTGGTGCGGGACGCGAACGGGCGCCTCGGGCAGCCGGGCGTGAAGGTGCGCGGCCGGGAGTACCTGCGGATCATCTACGGCCCCGAGTACACCCGTCCGGAGAACCTGGACCGCCTGCGGCAGCGCTTCCTCGGCCACAAGCGCTCGCTGGCCCTGCGCGAGTACGCGCTCGGCCTGGAGGCCCTCGACCGCCTGGCGGGGGGCGAACCGCTCTGGCGCGTCCACGAGGCCGTCTTCGCGGTCCTCGCACTGGAGTCGGAGCCGGTCGACCCGAGACTCTGACCCGGCAGACCGCCCGAACGCCGGTCGCGGACCCGGTCGGGCGTCCGGACGCCCGACCGGGACCCCGGCCGGTGCGCGGTGCGCGGTGCGTGGTGCGTGGTGCGCGGTGGCGGTGCGCGGGGCGCGGCGGCCGCGGTCCCGGACCCCGGCCGAGCGCCGCGTCGGAGCGTCGGTTGCGGGCGGTGTTCGCGAAGGCTTCACGAAGGCTTCGCGAACACCGCCGGGGCGGGGTAGCGGGGGGGGCCGGGGGGGGC